>NZ_JBIQFG010000006.1:76794-122744 GCF_045369345.1 Ureibacillus sp. 179-F W5.1 NHS
TCAACCTCAATGGTTGGAGTAAAGCGCCCGTAAACGTCGTCATTCGCTTTTACAAAATTGAACAATCCTCTTTTAACTAGTTTGGCTCAAGGGTGCCGTTTCTCTTTTCGCGCAGGCTTTCACCAAACTCCTACTCGCTTTTTTTGAAAAGATACTTATTGTCCTGTCATTGCCTAATATAAAGTTCTATATGATATTCTATGCTACGAACTAGAACTGTGTCAATATTGTAGCATCTTGTATTTTTCTTAACAAATATTCGTCATTATAGTATATAATATTTAAGTAAAAGTATAACACTATTTGAAGCGGGTGAGTCCAATCGAACTCAATAAACGTCAAGACACGATTCTGCAAATCGTTAAAGAGAATGGCCCAATCACTGGTGAGCAAATTGCAGAACGTTTAAATTTGACCCGGGCTACTCTACGACCAGATTTAGCGATTTTAACTATGGCTGGATTTTTAGATGCTAGACCACGTGTTGGTTATTTTTATTCAGGTAAGAAGACGATTACAACAGCATCAGAATCGATGATGAATTTAAAGGTAAAAGACTTTCAATCTTTACCCGTTGTTGTATCGGAAAACATGACTGTATATGATGCGATTGTTCAATTGTTTTTAGAGGATGTTGGTACACTTTTTGTTGTAGATGAACATTCATTTTTACAAGGTGTATTATCAAGAAAAGATTTGTTAAGAACTAGTCTTGGTACTCAAGAGTTAACAAAAATTCCAGTTCATATTATTATGACTAGGATGCCGAATATTGCTTATTGTAAAAAATCAGATTCATTAATCGTGGCTGCAAAAAAGTTAATTGAAAGACAAGTTGACTCACTTCCTGTTGTGAACGAAACGGATAAAGGTTTAGAAATTGTCGGAAGACTAACGAAGACAAATATTACAAAAGCCTTCATCTCTTTAGCAGAAACCCATGATTTATAAGGAGTGCTATTTTGAAACTATTAAAAGTATTCGTTGTTTCTGATTCCGTTGGTGAAACTGGGGAACAAGTTGTAAAGGCGGCCATTACTCAATTCCGTCCAAACTTTGACAATACTCTCATTCGAAAGTTTCCCCATATAGAAGATAACGATCATATTGAAAAAATTGTTGAAATTGCCAAAGAACAAAATGCAATTATTGTATTTACACTTGTAGAAGAAAAGATGAGACAGTTTATGATAAATCTTTGTCATCATGAACAAGTGGAATGTATTGATTTAATTGGTCCTATGATTCATTTATTTGAACAACAAATCGGGGAACAGCCCCTTGAGGAACCTGGATTAGTTCATAAATTAGATGATGATTACTTCAAAAAAATTGAAGCGGTTGAGTTTGCAGTTAAATACGATGATGGCCGCGATCCCCGAGGATTGTTGCTTGCAGATGTTGTTTTAGTCGGTGTTTCTAGAACATCAAAAACACCACTTTCTCAATATTTAGCCCATAAACGATATAAAGTGGCGAATGTTCCCCTTGTACCGGAAGTGAATCCACCTGAAGAATTATTTTTAGTGGATCCGAAAAAATGTTTCGGGTTAGTTATCTCTCCGGAAAAGTTAAATGTCATACGAAAAGAGCGTTTAATTGCTTTAGGACTGAATGATGATGCCATTTATGCAAAACAATCACGCATCGAGCAAGAAATTGAACATTTTTATAATGTTGTAGAACGTATTGGATGTTCAGTAATTGATGTAACGAATAAAGCTGTTGAAGAAACAGCAAATGATATTATCGACAGAATCGAACAAAATAAATAATTATACAAATTTTTAGCCACCTCTTCTATTTTGGAGGAGGTTTTTTTGCGCGATTGTAGTATACATATTAGTTAAAGTATTATCTTTCTGATTTGTCTGCAATCGAAGGATGAATATTTTCGTTTTTTTATAAAAAAAGTGGAAATTTTCATCTATTTGTTTTATAATGAAAAAATTGTGGTAAAAATATTTTTAAACCGAGATTTATTTTGAAAATAAACTATTTTTGTCGTAAAATAGAGGATTTTTTAAATTTATCTCGAATTGTGTTACTTAGCATCTGAAGTTGGTGATAAAATGACCGGGAAAATTCCTGAAGAGATGATTGAACAAATTCGTTCCCAGTCCGATATAGTTGACGTTATAAGTGAGTACATGCAGTTAACGAAAAGAGGACGTAACTGGTTCGGATTATGCCCATTTCATGGTGAAAATACACCTTCGTTTTCAGTGTCTCAAGATAAACAAATATTTCATTGTTTTGGATGTGGTGCTGGCGGTAATGCAATTACTTTTGTTATGGATATTGAAAATATTTCCTTCCCAGATGCCCTCGTTAAGTTAGGAAATCGACTTGGTATTCAATTAGATATCCAAAGCAATAGTATGTCAAAAGAAAGCCAATCTTATTCAAAAAAAGAAGAAAAAATGATTGAGGCCCATGAATTTGCTGCCGATTTTTATCATCATTTGTTGATGAATACTGAAGAAGGGGAGCAAGCGTTAAATTATCTTTTGAAAAGAGGATTTACAAAGGAGCTTATCGAAACGAATGGTATAGGTTGGTCTTTACCAACATGGGATACTCTTTCAGTTTTGTTAAAAAGAAAAGGCTTTTCTTTAGAAGAAATGGCCGAGTGTGGACTCATCATCCAGAAGGAAAGTGACCATACTTACTTTGACCGCTTTAGAGGACGAATCATGTTTCCAATACGTGATGAAAATGGAAAGGTAATCGCATTTTCAGGTCGTATTATCGATTCAGTGGATGAGGCGAAATATTTAAACAGTCCTGAATCACCAATTTTCCATAAAAGTCAAGTGCTTTTTAATTTGGACAAGGCAAGAACAACTATCCGAAAAAAACGTCAAGTTATTTTAATGGAAGGTTTTATGGATGTCCTTGCTGCCAATCAAGCTGGAGTATACAATGCAGTCGCTACAATGGGAACTTCCTTAACCACACAGCACATCACAAAGTTGAAACGCTTAAGTGAGCAAATAATAATTTGTTATGACGGTGATAATGCAGGTTGGGAAGCAGCCAAACGTGCTTCTGAAATGTTACATTCCGAACGATTGAAAGTAGAAATTGCAGTACTACCAGATAAATTAGATCCAGACGAATATATTCGAAAATATGGACCTGAAAATTTTGTACAGCAAATTTTAGATAAACCTCATGCATACATTGCTTTTATGATGATGCATGCGAGAAGAAATAAAAACTTTCAATTTGAAAATGATGTGTTGCAATACATCCAGGAAGTGCTTGAGCAACTCGTCGGGCGCTCTTCTCCTATTGAAAGAGACCTTTATATAAAACAGATTGCAAGTGAAACAAATATTTCTGAGGAAGCTATTTATGCTCAATTTAGAAAATTAGAAGCGAATAATGCAAAAACTTTTAAACGGGCAGAACAAGGAAATATTCAAACGAAACAAATCGAACTTCAACAAAAAAAATCTTTATCTGCAACAGAACGGGCAGAACGATTATTATTGTCGCATATGCTTATGAATATTGATGTGATAGATAAAGTTTTAAAAAGTGATGATCCTCAACCTTTTGCCCGGGATGAATACGCAGCGGTGTTCGTCCGTTTAATTGGTTTTTATGAGGAACATGGAACAGCTGATTATCAAAGATTTTTAGAAATTCTCGATGACTCTGAGTTGAGAAAAATTGTGATGGAAGCTGCACTTGTAGAACATGATCCAGAACAGTCGGAAGCAGAAATTAATGACTGTTTGAAGCAGTTAAAAAAACATCGAATTGAAGTTGAAATAAAAAAATTAATTCATGATTCTCTGGAAGCGGAAAAGATGCACGAACATAAACGTGCACTTGAACTAGCCCAGACAATCATACAATTGAAGAAATCATTATCGGCGATTTAACCCGATTCGGTTGTTAGAAGGAGGAAGGTTTATGGCGGACAAGTCAGAACAATCAAAAGAGGTAATTAATGAGCAATCTGTTGAAGAGGTAAAAGCATTACTTCAGCAAATAGCGAAAAAAGATAACGAAATTTCCATGAAAGAAATTTCGAATAAGCTTGCCCCATTTGATTTGGAAAACGAAGAAATTTTCCATTTTGCAGAAGATATCGAGAAAAGTCATGGTATTCAAGTTGAAGGTAAAGAAGAATTTGAAGATGAAGTTTTAGCGAAACAAGAAGAGAGCGAAGAAGCATTTGATTTAAATGACTTAAGTGTTCCTCCTGGTGTGAAAATTAACGATCCAGTTCGTATGTATTTGAAAGAAATCGGTCGCGTTGATCTACTGACAGCTGAAGAAGAAATAGAACTTGCAGAGCGTATTGAACAAGGAGATGAGGATGCTCGTAAACGTCTTGCTGAAGCAAACCTTCGTCTAGTTGTTTCCATTGCTAAACGTTATGTTGGTCGAGGAATGTTATTCCTTGATTTAATCCAAGAAGGAAATATGGGGCTAATCAAGGCAGTCGAAAAATTCGACTACCGTAAAGGGTTCAAATTTTCTACGTATGCAACTTGGTGGATTCGACAAGCAATTACTCGTGCAATTGCGGACCAAGCGCGAACAATTCGTATTCCAGTTCATATGGTTGAAACGATTAATAAATTAATCCGAGTTCAAAGACAATTATTACAAGACTTAGGTCGTGAACCATCACCGGAAGAAATTGGTGAAGAAATGGATTTAACCCCTGAGAAAGTTCGTGAAATTTTAAAAATTGCTCAAGAACCGGTTTCTTTAGAAACACCAATCGGGGAAGAAGACGATTCCCATTTAGGTGATTTCATCGAGGACCATGAAGCGCAATCACCATCTGATCACGCAGCTTACGAGTTGTTAAAAGAGCAACTAGAAGATGTTTTAGATACATTAACTGATCGTGAAGAAAATGTTTTACGTCTTCGTTTCGGTTTAGATGATGGACGTACACGTACCCTTGAAGAAGTAGGGAAAGTATTTGGCGTAACACGAGAAAGAATTCGTCAAATCGAAGCAAAGGCGTTAAGAAAATTACGCCATCCATCTAGAAGTAAACGATTAAAAGATTTCCTAGAATAGTTTTAATTAGGCATCCTTTCGAAATTGCCACGAATAGTTACATTTCGTATCTATTCGTTGGCATTTAAGAAAAGGGTGTCTTTTTTGTTTATAGGACAAGATATTTTTATTAATGCTAACGACTTGAAAATGAGATAAACTATAGTCATACATAAAAAGAAAAAAATGGAGAAAAAGCATATGCCAAATCCAAAAAAGAAAATTGTTTTAAATGAAATACTATATTGGAAACAAAATCGATTACTACCGGACCACTACTGTGATTTTTTAATGACCCTTTATTCGGAAGGGAATGGAGACGAACTTATTGAAGAAATCAGTCATAAAAAGTCTATCATAGCGACTGAAAACAAACGTAAATGGATTTTTTCTATAAGTATCATCCTAATTAGTTTAGCCTTATTTGTAGCGTTATTTACTGTTACTAAGTGGGTTGGGCTCGTTTCAATATTCGTTGCAATCATTGCGATTATCCTTTTAATAAGTGCTTTCCTATTCTCTAAAAAGGAAGTAACGTTCGCACCATTATTACCGATTGGGGCAGCTTTACTAATATTTGGCTTATCTGTCAAAGTATCAATTGAATATTTCCCCGATCGTTCATTTGTTTTATATGGTTTACTTATCGCCAATTGTCTTATTTGGTTATTTACTGGATTGAAATTAAAATTACTTTATTTTACTTTGTCTGGCGGAATTGGACTTGTGATTGTTTTAGGATATCAATTCTTTATTTAAAAAGATTTTGTGGCGGTATAACCGTAGAAGGGTTTAAATAGCTTAAAAAGATGGGTAATATGATGATGATATTAAGAATATCGGAAATATGATGTTCATTTCAAAAATAGTTTCAAACAACTCAATCTAAATTCATGTTTGGATATGGGTATATGAAAGACAATGAAGTGGAAAGATATTTAAAGGATACTTTTAGAAAGTAGGATTGCCCTTTTAAAATGCAAAATAAGTTATTACAAATTAATTTTTCCAACATTAACTTATTATTGTCGATTTTGTGTCAATCCTTGTAAAAGTTGGTGTTTAGGTCTTTTCGTTTTTCAAATAATGAAGTACAATAATTAATGTTGACTAAATTCTATATTAATAGATGTAGAAAAATGAATAAAAAAAGGAGGGTAACCTATGAAAAACAATCCAATTATTCCTTATATTCTTATTATGGCATTCGGTATCGGACTTATCTTCTTCATGTCATTAGAAGGTGCTGGAAATAAAGAAGAGATTGCTGAAGGTCACGAAGAAGAAGCTACTACTGAAGAAGGTGGAGCTGCTGAAGAGGGCGGAGCAACTGCAGAAGGAGCAAACGGTGAAGAACTAGTTTCTACATGTATCGGTTGTCACGGTGGTGACTTAACTGGTGGTATGGGACCTAAAATTGCTGGTTTAGATGCTGAACATATTAAAGATGTATTAGCTAACGGTATTGAAGGTACACCAATGACTCCAGGTTTAAAAACTGGTGCTGAAGCGGAAGCAATCGCTGAGTACATTTCTTCATTAGAATAATAATTAAACGACGAGAGGCTGTCTTATTAAGTATTTACTTATAAGACAGTCCTTTTAACTTCATAGGTTATTGATTTTCCTCGCATTACATAACTGAATTTCTATTCCAGCATCATTTTAGGACAAATATTTTATTTTTTTTATATAATATGACATAGAAATTAGAAAAAGGCGGTTACTATATGAACGCACAAAAATTATCAAAACGATTAGAGGCAGTTGCTTCCTTTGTACCAACGGGAGCGATTGTTGCAGACATAGGCAGTGATCATGCTTATTTACCATGTTATTTAATCCATAAAGGTATTGTGAATAAAGCCATTGCAGGAGAAGTGGTGAAAGGACCCTTTGAATCTGCCGTAAAACAGGTGAAATTGGAAGGACTTGAAGAGTCTATTACGGTTCGCCTTGCTGATGGGCTAGAAGCGATAAAAGAAACTGATGGGGTAAATACGGTTACAATCGCTGGTATGGGAGGGCCTCTTATCGTTTCCATTCTAGAAAAAAAACCAGAACTTTTACAAACTGTAACAAGACTTATTTTACAACCGAACATTCATGCAAAAGTAATTAGAGAGTGGGCTTTAGCAAATGGTTGGGCGATTTTAGATGAAGTTATATTAAAAGAAGACGAAAAAATTTATGAAATTCTTGTTCTTCAACGGGGCGATATGGAGTTATCAGAACAGGAAATATTGTTAGGAAAACATCTAATGGCCAATAAATCGGACGTGTTTGTAGAAAAATGGACGAAGGAAATTCAAAATTGGAGACGTGTTTTATCTTCTATTGAACAAGCAGAAGAGACGTCAGATATTGTTGCAAAACGTAAAGAACTTTTACATTTAATCGAACTAGTGAAGGGGGCTTTACCAAATGAAAATCGCTAATGGTCATGAAATTATCCAACTTTTTGAAAGCTGGTCGCCAAAAAAATTAGCCTGTATGGAAAACGACCCAATTGGACTTGCTATCGGAACTTTGAATAAAGAAGTGACAAAAGTATTAGTAACGTTAGATGTGAATGATGAAGTTGCAGATGAAGCGATTCAAAAAGGATGCCAATTAATCATTGCCCATCATCCTCCCATCTTCCGTAAGTTAGCCAATTTAAGAACAGATACTCCAGCTGGTAAACTGTACGAAAAACTGATTAAAAATGATATTGCTGTTTATGCAGCCCATACGAATTTAGATGTGGCAACGGGTGGAGTAAATGATTTATTAGCAGATGCATTACAACTAGAGAATAAACAAATTTTAGAAAAGACTTATCATGAGAATTTAATGAAGCTAGCTGTATTTGTTCCAGATGAGTACGCTGAAAAAGTACGTTTCGCTTTAGCTAAAGCTGGTGCAGGCCATATTGGGAACTATGACTCTTGTAGTTTCTCAACGAACGGTCAAGGCCGTTTTAGAGCGTTAGAAGGGGCAGATCCATTTATCGGAGAAATTGGTGAGATGGAAACGACTGATGAAGAAAAAATTGAAGTAGTTTTCCCCCAATCTATAAAAAACAAAGTTTTAAAAGCGTTACTTAACGCCCATCCCTATGAGGAACCTGCTTATGACGTATATACATTGGCGGTGGAAACGAAGGAAATGGGGATTGGCCGGGTTGGAACTTTAAAAGAACCGATGACTTTGAAACAGTTCGCTCAATTTGTTAAAACCCAATTAGATGTTCCAATGGTAAGACTAGTTGGTCAAACGGAGACATTGGTTTCAAAGGTAGCGGTTCTAGGTGGTGACGGTAATACGTATATTCATGCAGCTAAATGGTCCGGTGCCGATGTATTTGTAACTGGTGATGTGAAATTCCATATTGCCCAAGACGCTCAAAATCTAGGGTTAAACATTATTGACCCAGGACATCACGTTGAAAAGGTTATGATGAAAGGAGTGGCCGATAAAATGGTTCAATTATGTTCGAGCTCCAAATTATCGGTGGAATTTATCCAATCTGAAATCGATACCGAACCTTTTATTTTTATTTAAACAAGGAAGTGTAATGAGTGGTGGGGAATAACGGAAAAGTTTGGTTAATGATCGGAGGACTAATGGTTGTTATCGGAGTTGCTTTTTCCATCTTTTTTTCCTTCGTTTCAGAGAAACAAATAAATCAACTTGTGAAAAGCTGTGAAAACGATGGTGGAGAAGCGATTGTTACAAAACATGGGTTTCTCGTAACAACTTCCTATGAATTCGAATGTAAAAAATAAAGAACGTAACTTCTCAGTTGAGAAGTTACGTTCTTTTATTAAGCATGTACTTTTGATTGAGTGATTTGAGCATTTACTTTTTCATCAAACTCTTTTTCCGATTTTGACACAACAACTGTTGCGACACCGTTACCAATTAAGTTTGTTACGGCACGAGCTTCTGACATAAAGCGGTCTACACCGATTAATAGGGCAATCCCTTCGACCGGAATCATTGGGAATGCTGCTAATGTTGCTGCTAATGTAATGAATCCAGATCCAGTTACTCCTGCAGCTCCCTTAGATGTAATCATCAAAATACCAAGAAGAGTTAATACTTGAATCCATGTTAATTCAACATTATAAGCTTGGGCGATGAATAGGGCAGCCATTGATAAGTAGATCGCTGTACCATCTAGATTAAATGAATAACCAGTAGGAACTACTAAACCAACAACTTGTTTTGAACAACCAAAGTTTTCTAATTTACGCATCATAGAAGGTAAAGCGGATTCTGATGATGACGTACCAACAACTAAGAAAATTTCATCTTTAATATAAGCAATGAATTTAAAAATATTAAACCCATAAAATTTTGCAATGGAACCTAGAATGACGATTAGGAACAGCGCCATTGTAATATAAACAGCAGCCATCAATAAACCTAAGTTACCTAAAGATTCTAAACCGAAGTTCCCAATTGTGTATGCCATCGCACCGAAAGCACCAATAGGAGAGAACTTCATTACCATACCAACAATTTTAAAGAAGATTTCAGACACTTGCTCGAAAATTTGAATAACCGGTCTTGATTTTTCACCTAATGCCGCAGCAGCCATACCGAATAATACAGCGGCAAACAGTGTTGGTAATAATTCACCGTTCGCAAGGGCTCCTACAAAGTTTTCTGGAATAATACTAGAAATGAAGGCACCAATTCCATGTTCTGTTTCTTCAGCAGCAGTCGTATATTTTGAAATATCTGCACTATTTGCTTCAGACGTATCTAGTCCATCCCCAGCGTTTACTAATAATGCAACCCCAATACCAATTGCTAGGGCGATTGTTGAAACGATTTCGAAGTAAATTAATGCTTTACCTCCGATTTTACCAACCTTTTTCATATCTCCCATGCCACCGATACCGATGACAACTGTTAAGAAAATAATTGGAGCTATTAACATTTTAATTAATTTTATAAATAAATCCGCTAATATTTTTAAACCAGCACCAAACTCTGGCCAAATTGCTCCAACAATAATACCTAAAATAATCGCAACGATTACTTGAAACGTTAAGTTTTTAAGTAATTTCATTTCTTTTCTTTCCTCCTTGTAAACTTACTGTAAATAAAATGTTATCGCTTTCATTGAAACTATCATAACTGATAGTTTTCTGAAAAAGCGGTTTAGTTTTTAATGGTTATATCGTTCATTTCGTTCAATTTATTGTGAATTCTATCACAAAACCTCTATAAATCAACGAATTTACTGTTATAATACTGATTGAAGAGGCTTCTTTTTTGTTATAGTACAAAGGTGGAGTATATAAAAAAAACTACCTTTTTGTAAAAGGTAGTGACATTTTGTTCATTTTGTTCAATGGAATGATGGTATGGAACGATTCATTTCATCTAATAAATCATCTAAGTAGTGATCATTAATTGTATTTTCATAATGTTTATATATCGGTTGGAGTTGTTCTTTCCATTGATTTTTGTTTGTTTCATCCAATTCGTATATGATAACGTTTGGATCAGATTGAAGATCTTGTAAATTTTGCTCATTAAATTTTTGTGCTTGTTCAAACTGCCAATCTTGCATTTCCTCGAGGGAGTCTAAAATAATTTGTTGATATTCCTCATCTAATCCATTCCAAAATTGTTCATTCATTAGGACGGCATAAGCTAAAATACCATGATTGGAAAGGGTAATATGATTCTCCATTGTATGAAATTGTTTTGAGTAAATATTGGAAATCGTATTTTCTTGAGCATCAACTACATGATTTTGCAAGTCACGATAAACATTGCCAAAAGAAGTAGCAACCGGTTCTGCTTCAAGAAGAGTAAATTGCTTTCTTAAAATGTTACTAGGCATCATACGAATCTTTTTTCCTTCAAACTGTCCTACTTCTACTATCGGTGTTGTCGAAGCGATTTGTTTAAAACCATTGCTCCAAAATGTTAACCCTTTAATATGAACTGTATCAAGCTCTTTTAGAAGGGATTGACTGACGTTACCGTTTAAAACCTCCTTTAATTGCTCATTATTCTCAATAAGGAAGGGTAAATCAAGAACTTGCCAGTTTGGTAACATATCCGTCATTTTCGAAATAGTTGGAGCAATCATTTGAACTTCATTATCCAGCAGTGCCTTTAGTTCATTATCATCACTGTACAATATGCTGTTCGGATAGACTTGTACAACGAGACGACCATCACTTTTTTCCTCAACAAGTTGGGCAAATTTTTCTGCTGCTATTCCCTTTGGCGTATTTTCCGCCACAACATGGCTAAAATGAATCGTTATTTGATCCTTTAAACCTTCTTGTTCATCATCATAAGGTAATGCTGTTGGAGAAAAAATATTTTGACGATACCCAAATAGTACGATTAATATAATGATGGTAATTAAAGATCCAGTTAGAAAGTATTTCATTATCTTCACCACGATTATTGTAGAATAAATATAAATCATTATAAACATAAAGAATGCCAATAGGACAGTGAAAATTAAAGGGGGGTATTTGATGAGAAAACGTAAATTATCAATGAATAAAAAAATTATGTTTTTAACGTTTTTCATTATAGCCTTTTCCTTTTTAATAGCAGGGACTTTCGTTATCGGAAGCTTATTTCAAGAAAAAGAAGAAGACATTGGTCAAGAAGCTATGCTTGTTAGTAGAACGGTAGCGAATTTACCAGAGATTAAAACATTATTACAAAGGGAAAATTTTCAAGATTCATCAAAAAAAATCAATGAAATTATCGGTGAAATACGTTATATCAACAAAGCAGATTACATCGTCGTTATGGATATGAATCGAGTAAAGTATTCCCATCCATCAAAAAATGAAATAGGACAAGTTAGTGAATCGACCGATATGGATGCAGCCTTTGCTGAGCATTACTATTTATCAAAGGCGAAGGGGGAGGAAGGTACGATGATTCGTGCCTTTGTCCCAATTATGAATGAACTAAATATTCAAATTGGAGTCGTATTAGTCGGTTACTTACTACCATCCTATCTTCAAATAGTTGCTGATTATCAGTCAGAATTTATTGTAACGTTATCATTATCAATCTTGTTTAGTGTATGGGGGGCCCATACTCTTGGTCGCCATATTAAGAAGCAAATGTTCGGATTAGAGCCCCATGAAATTTCTAAAATGTATGTGGAAAGAACGGAAACATTCAATGCCATGCACGAAGGAATTATCGCTGTGGATAAAGAGTTAAATATTACGATCTTTAATAAGAAGGCTTGTGAAATATTAGGGGTTGGTGGAGATCCATTCCAATATTTAGGACGCAATATATATGACGTTTTACCTGACACGAGATTGCCTGAAATCGTTTTTACAGGAAAACCGGTTTATGACCAGGAAATCTATGTGAATGAACATAGTATTATTAGTAATCGAATCCCTATTCTCGTTAATGAAGAAACGGTTGGAGCTGTCGCAGTGTTTAAAGATTTAACAGCTTTTAAACAGCTTGCGGAAGAACTAACAGGTGTTAAAGCCTTTGTACAAGCATTACGTGTCCAAACCCATGAGTATAAAAACAAATTACATACAATTGCTGGACTTCTACATCTAGGGCACTCTCAACAAGCGTTAGCTTATTTGTCCCAAGTGAAGGATGAACACGACAATGTTACGAAATTTTTAAACGAACGAATCTACAATGAAAATATTTCTGGTTTATTATTAAGTAAAATAAGTCGTGGTAGAGAACTTGGTATCACGGTTAATATTGATAAGGAAAGTAAGTTTACCCAATTTCCAGAGAAACTAGATCATCATGATTTTGTCGTATTATTTGGGAATTTAATTGAAAATGCCTTTGATTCATTAGTAGCTATTGATAAAAAAGAGAAAGAGATTCATATTTCTATTGATGACAATGATGGCATACTTGCGATCTTAGTAAGCGATAATGGTATTGGTATGACAGAAGAAGTAAAGGCTCGCATATTTGAAAGTGGATTTTCAACAAAGGATAGGGAAAATAGAGGAATTGGTTTATTTTTAGTGAAGGAAATTGTCGATAAAGGAAATGGTACAATTGATGTTACGAGTGAACCAAAAAAAGGAACAACTTTCGTTATTACATTTGAAATATAAATGTGAAGACGTAGCAGCTTAATCCTTAAGTTTCAATTCAAACTTGAAATGGGGAGCACCTAGTAGACGTAAAAAAAATGAAAATGGGCACTAATTTAGGAGGGACCATGTTTGAACTTGATAAAAGTTTTGCTCGTAGAAGATGACCCAATGGTAAGAGAAGTAAATCGACAATTTATTGAGCGAGTAGATGGTTTTAAAGTGGTTGCAATGGGCAACAATGGAATTGAAGGATATAAAAAAATAGAAGAATTAAGACCCGATTTAGTAATTATGGATATTTTTATGCCTGAACAAGATGGGCTTATCACTTTGCGCAAAATTCGGAGCGCTAACATACCTGTTGATGTAATAACAGTAACAGCAGCCAATGATATGCAAACGATTCAACAAATTTTACATTTAGGCGTCTATGATTATATTATGAAGCCTTTTACATTTGAACGAATGCAACAAACGCTACTAAATTACTTTAAATTTAAGGTGAAAGCGGAAGAAGTACACGATTTAACCCAAAAAGAACTGGATGAAATGATTCATCCTTATCGTGAAATCGAGGAGTCCGTTGAAAATGAAATTTCTATTTTAACTGAGCTTCCGAAGGGGTTTAACCGTTCTACCCTTGATAAAGTATTAAAATATGTGAAGGATTCCAAAGAAGGGGTATCAGCGGATGAGGTAGCTTCGGGCATTGGGGTAGCCCGTGTAACTGCTAGAAGATATTTAGATTTTCTGGAAAAACAAAACTTTATTAAAGTGGATGTTCATTACGGTGGAGTAGGAAGACCGATTAATCATTATTTTATTTAATATTATGTTTTGAAGTGTATTTTGCATTTATTGCGAATACACTTTTCTTTTTGATAAATCTATTGAAATTGTACATTTAAAAGCCTATTTGCATATGATACCTTTAGAACAACTTTCGTTAAAAGATGCCGGAAAGGAGATTACTATGCGTCCTCAAAGTTTCTATCAACAAGTGCCACAAGGTCGTCCCTTTAATCATTTCCCTGGACCTATGCCTGGTCCTGGACGTGGGCCAATGCCAAACTTTGGTCAGCAAATGCCCCGTGGATTCCAACCGGGAATGATGCCACCACCTGGACCTATGCCTGGCCCCGGACTTGGCTCTGGAACTATTCCAGGTTTTGCACCAAAAACGTCAACACCGAAATTAGAGTCGTTTATGGATACAGCAAATAAATTCTTAGCTACTGCCCAATCTTTCCAACCATTAATCCAACAAGCTACACCGATGATTAGAAATTTACCTGCCCTATGGAAATTATATAAAGGTTTCCAAAGTATGCCTAGTTCAAATGAGACAGAGCCAAAGCAAGAAAGAAAAGGTAGTAAAAGAGATTCCTTTGATTCTATTTCAACGTCAAGCCGATCCAAAAAAGTAAGTCCAGAAAAACTTGCAACCCGTCCATCGAAACCTCTTATTTATCAACCGCCATATGATTTTTAATACTTAAAAATAGAAAAGATTAGTTGGAAGTTTTGTATTAAACGTGTTGCTCCGGTATAATAAAACTATGTACCAACAAAAGGAGTGACATAATGCAAGTCATTAAAATAAATCCAAGAGGTTACTGTTACGGGGTTGTAGATGCGATGGTTATTGCCCGTAATGCCTCATTAGATAAAACATTACCTAGACCAATTTATATATTAGGAATGATCGTACACAATAAACATGTGACAGATGCATTTAAAGAAGAAGGTATTATTACATTAGATGGGGAAAATCGAAAAGAAATTATCGAAAAAGTTGAAACGGGTACCGTCATCTTTACGGCCCATGGTGTTTCTCCAGAAATTCGTGAGATTGCTAGAAGAAAAGGATTAGTTTCCATTGATGCGACTTGTCCGGACGTAACAGTGACCCACGATTTAATTCGTGAAAAATCAGCAGAAGGTTATGATATTATTTACATTGGTAAAAAAGGGCATCCCGAACCAGAAGGGGCAATTGGAGTTGCTCCAGACCATGTACATTTAGTGCAAACGATGGAAGATATAGATAATTTACAATTAGATAACGATAAATTGCTTGTAACGAACCAAACGACAATGAGTCAATGGGACGTGAAAGCGGCTATGGATTATTTAAAACAAAAATATCCCCACATACAAGTACATGAAGAAATTTGTCTTGCTACACAAGTTCGTCAAGAAGCGGTAGCAGAGCAAGCAGGTGCTGCAGATTTATTAATCGTAGTAGGGGATCCGAAATCCAATAACTCGAACCGTTTAACGCAAGTTTCTGAAGAAATTGCCAATACACCTTCCTATCGAATTGCTGATTTATCAGAATTGAAGTTAGAGTGGTTAGAGGGGATTGAAACAGTGGCAGTTACTGCTGGTGCATCAACACCAACACCGATTGTAAAAGAAGTGATCACCTTCTTGGAGAAATATAATCCAGAAGATCCTTCAACCCATGAAATTAAAAGAACCGTTACGTTAAATAAAATTTTACCAAAAATCAAAGAACCAAAACCAGTTGATAAAATAATGCCTTATTAATAATGAACTTTAAAAAATCAGGATGAATATCCTGATTTTTTTATTTTCCTGCCCTATGAATATATTAAATATTCAAAAAGCCTTGATATTATTGGGATGAACAGTTGTTTTGTTGTGCTTTGCATTTCCAAAATGGTACAATATGAAACATGTTAGGAGGTACGAAAAATGTCGAAGTACTCAGATTATGATTTTAAGCCATTTTTAAGAGAAGCAATTGCAAAACTTGGCTTTGAAGAACCAACTCCTATTCAAAAAGAGATGATACCTCTTATTTTGAAAGGGAAAAGTGCAATTGGACAAGCCCATACGGGAACAGGTAAAACCCACAGTTTTCTATTACCGATTGTCCAACGCATTAATGAAGAAAAACAAGAGGTGCAAGCGGTTATCACTTCTCCAACGAGGGAGCTTGCCCAACAAATTTTTGATGCATTGAATCAGTTAATTGAAGAAACGGATATTCAAGCAAAACTAATTATTGGTGGTACAGATAAACAACGGACAATTGATAAGTTAAAAACACAGCCTCATATTGTTGTCGGTACACCAGGTCGAATTCGTGATTTAGTGAAGGAAGGTGCACTACTAGTTCATACTGCTCCAATATTAGTAGTGGATGAAGCTGACCTTGCCTTTGATATGGGATTCATTGAAGATATTGATGGATTTGCAACCCATATGCCGGAAGATCTAGAAATGTTTGTATTTTCTGCGACAATTCCCGCAAAATTACAACCTTTCTTGAAGAAATATATGGAGTCGCCAGTCCATATCCAAATGAATGATAAAAAACCGGCAGCAGAAGGAATTGATTTTATCCTCGTTCCCGTTCGCTCGAAATCGAAAAATCGCCGATTGATGGAAGTAATTGAAGCAATTAATCCGTTTTTAGCTGTGATTTTTTGTAATACGAGAAAAAATGCAGAATCTGTTGCTAGCTATTTAGCAGAACAAGGGATCCGTGCTGGTCAAATTCATGGAGATTTAAGTCCACGGGACCGTAAAAAAATGATGAAACAAATTCGTGATTTAGAATTTCAATATATAGTTGCGACTGATTTAGCAGCGCGGGGTATTGATATCCAAGGAATCTCCCATGTCATCAACTACGAAATTCCTGAAGATCTTGAATTCTTTATTCATCGAGTTGGTCGAACAGCGCGTGCAGGAAATAAAGGAACTGCTATTACGTTATTTGAACCAGAAGATGAAGATGCATTAGTACGAGTTGAAAAAATGGGTATCCCATTCGTTCAAAAAGATGTGAAAAATGGGGAATGGATCGAACTAAAAGAACGCCATGCTCGAAAAAATCGTGTGAAGCATGAAAATGAAATAGACGTTATAGCAAAAGCTCGTGTTCGTAAACCGAAAAAAGTAAAACCAGGATATAAACGAAATATGCGTTGGGAAATGGAAAAAATTAAAAAGAAAGAGCGTAAAAAGCGCAATCGTATGAAGTAATAGGAGGAATTTGAGAATGTTGATAGGTTCACACGTTTCAATGAGTGGAAAAGAGATGCTTCTTGCATCAAGTAAAGAAGCTGCCTCTTATGGTGCATCAACCTTTATGATTTATACTGGTGCACCTCAAAACACTCGCCGTAAACCGATTGAAGAATTAAATATAGAAGCAGGACTAGCACATATGAAGGAACATGGTCTTTCCAATATTGTTGTTCATGCACCATATATTATCAATATTGCGAATACGACAAAACCTGAAACTTTTGCATTAGGCGTAGAGTTTTTGCAAAAGGAAATTGAACGTACTGCTGCGATCGGTGCAACACAAATTGTGTTACATCCAGGTGCCCATGTCGGTGCAGGAGCGGAAGCTGGTATTGCGAAAATTATTGAAGGATTAAATGAAGTATTGGCAACGGATCATCCTGTACAAATCGCACTGGAAACGATGGCTGGAAAAGGTTCTGAAATTGGTAGAACCTTTGAAGAATTAGCTCAAATATTTGACGGAGTAAAAAATAATGATCGTCTATCCGTTTGTTTTGATACTTGTCATACCCATGATGCAGGCTATGATATTATTAATGACTTTGACGGTGTACTAGAGCAATTTGATCGATTAATTGGTATTGATCGAATTAAAGTTGTTCATATAAACGATAGTAAAAATGTATGTGGAGCGGCAAAAGATCGCCATGAAAATATCGGTTTTGGCCATATTGGATTTGAGGCCCTCCATCGCATTGTTCACCATGAAAAATTTAAAGATGTTCCAAAAATTTTAGAAACACCTTGGGTAGGAACGGATTCAAAAAATAAAAAAGCCCCTTATTTATTTGAAATTGAAATGTTAAGATCAGGTAATTATAAACCTGAAGAAATTGAAGCATTAAAAGGTTAGTTATAAAGTAGATGACTTTTCATATAAAGTTATCTACTTTTTTTATTCTTTAGCTTAGAAGTAGGTCCAATTGAATAAACTAGTAAAAGTAAAAATTCTATTGCAATTACCCATGGGAGGAATGGATGAAAAAGAAATTACTAATTTCAATTGTTGCGTTGTTCTTATTTTTAAATCATGTTCCTTTAGTAAAAGCCTCTAGTTTAGACAATACAGTTTTGAACCAATTAGGTAATGAAAATATAAGTGTTTCATTGAGGGCTTTAAACAATGGAGAATTGCTATATGACAACAATGGTGATGTAGCTATGAAACCTGCCTCCACATTAAAATTGTTAACAGCAGCTGCAGCCCTCGATATGCTCGGTTCTGATTATCGGTTTCGTACAGAGTTTTCGATTCATGGGAAGCAAAAAGGAAATGTGTTCAATGGAGATGTTTATATTAAAGGGGAAGGGGATCCTACACTTCAAAAGAAAGATTTTATAACCTTTGCTAGTATATTAAAGCATCACGGAATTGAACAAATTAATGGAAATCTTTATGGAGATGATTCGTTATTTGTTGGCGAACAGTTAACGCCGGGTATTTCGAAGGAAGATGAAAGCTACTATTTTGCTGCAAGAACTACAGCCCTTACACTATCACCGGATAATGATTACGATGCAGGAACGATGATTATTCATGTCACTCCAACTAAAGTCGGTGGGCCCCCTAACATTGTGGCTGATCCAAAGGTTAGTGGAATGGACATTCAAAATGAGGCTGTAACGGTTCAACAAAATCAAAGGAATACGATTGAAATTGAACGGCAATATGGAACAAATAAAATTATCATTACTGGCAATATTCCGGTTAATACTACTTTTAAAGATTGGGTAACCTTTTATGATCCGACCATCAATACATTACAAGTTTTAAAAACAACATTAGAGGAATTTGGTATCACCCTTTCAAACAATACAGAAATTAAGCGTAATAAAGTTCCAAAGGATGCTCAAACGATATTTGTTAAACATTCGTTATCATTAAAATCTTTAATGATTCCCTTTTTAAAATTAAGTAATAATAGTATTGCTGATATTTTAGTGAAAACAATAGGTAGGGAAGTGAATGGGAAGGGGCATCTTAAAGAGGGAATAAAAGCACTACAAGAATACGGTGCGCTACTAGGACTCGATATGGAACAATGGACGTTAGAAGACGGTTCGGGCATGTCCCATAATAATCGCGTATCAGCGAACGAATTAACCCATTTGTTAACGAACATTCAAATGGAACCCCAGTTTAACATTTTATATAAAAGTTTACCAATTGGGGGACAATCCGATCGATTAATTGGGGGATCTTTAAAAAATCGATTTAACGAAGGGATATACGAAAATCGTGTCATTGCCAAAACGGGACACATTACAGGTGTCTATACGTTAGCTGGATATGTCAAAGCAAATAGTGGGAAAACATATGCCTTTGCAATTATGACCCAACATCAAACAGCCGTTATGCTTTCTGCTATTGATGAAGTCGTGAAACAAATCATTAAGGATTATTAAGAGAGGTTCCGATTTGGAAACCTCTCCTTTTCAATAGTTCTCTAAATATTTTAGAAGTTTTTTTAATTTTTTCTTTCCAATAATACTTTCGACTTCCTTTAAAAAAGAGTTGGGGATACCTGTAATAAGCCATGTAATAGAAGCTTTTTGGGAAAGCGGTCTTAAACGTTGCACTTCCTCCAAGGTTAAATCAATATCGTATTGTCTTGCGAATTTCACAATCTCTTTATCCGATTTTGTTAAAAACTGTTCAATAAATTCAACTTGTTTCAAAGATGACATTCCTTTCTAATAATGGATGTATTCGTTAAAGGGATCTTTGTATTTCTTTTTAAGATTGGTCCCTTTACATTTAGCAATGAATAGACTATACTAACAAATTGTAAATCGTAATGATTATGAATTAGAAAGAAGAGAAAAAATGAGTCAAACATTGATTGAAATGAAAAACGTGTCTTTTCAATATGAATATACACAAGTATTAAAAAACATATCGTTTAAAGTGGATGAAGGGGCATTTCTGGCGATACTTGGTCCGAATGGTTCAGGTAAATCCACTCTATTAAAATTATTGCTAGGATTATTGAAACCGATGACAGGAGAAATTCAATTGTTCGGGCAACCCATTGATGCCTTTCGTCAAAGGGAATGGATTGGCTATGTTTCTCAAAAATCCAATGCATTTAATTCAGGCTTCCCAGCAACAGTAGAAGAAGTCGTAAAAAGTGGATTAACAAAAAAAGTTGGGTTATTTAAACGAATGCCAAAAGATGTTGACTTAAAAGTAGAGGAAGCATTGAAATCCGTTGGAATGGAAGCGTTCCGCTCCCGTAATATCGGCCAACTTTCAGGTGGTCAACAACAACGGGTGTTTATTGCTAGAGCATTGATTTCTAACCCGAAAATTTTAATTTTAGATGAACCGACTGTCGGAATCGATCATGAAAATGTCCAATCATTTTATGATATGTTAGCAACTTTAAACGAGGAACAAAATAAAACAATTATTTTAGTTACCCATGATGTCGATACCGTTTCCAACCGTATTAGCCATGTAGCTTGTTTAAACCAAACGATCCATTTCCATGGATATAAAGAGGATTTTGATACGATTTCACAAAATCAATTGGATAATTGGTATGGCCATGCGGTTCGAAAGATTCATTAAAGAGGAGAAGGCAAATGATTGAAGCAATTTTAAACTATGAATTTTTACAAAATGCCTTTTTCTCAGGGCTAATTATTGGAGTGATTGCACCGGTATTAGGTGTATTTATTGTTGTAAGAAGAATGTCCCTTATTGCGGATGCATTGTCCCATGTGACATTAGCGGGAATTGCAGGAAGTTTATATTTAAGTCAAACTTTCACTGCCTTTGCATTATTAAATCCAATTTATTTAGGAATTATTGCATCGGTTAGTGGATCCATTTTAATTGAACGATTACGTAGACTTTATAAACATTATGAAGAGCTTGCCATACCGATTATTATGTCGGGGGGAATTGGTCTTAGCGCCATTTTTATTTCATTAGCTAGTGGCTTTAATACAGATTTAATGAGCTATTTATTTGGCTCTGTTTCGGCTGTTTCTAGACAAGATTTATGGGTTGTCATCGGTATTGCGATCGTTGTCTTTTTATTTTTATTTGCTTTTTTCAAAGAAATGTTCGTTTTATCCTTTGATGAGGAATATGCCAATGCGAGTGGCCTACCCGCAAAATGGATTCACTTTTTATTTATGATTGTTGTGGCGTTAGTCATCGCAGCAAGTATGCGAATTGTCGGTATACTATTAGTTTCTTCTTTAATTACTCTTCCAGTTGCGGCAAGTATGCGAATAGCACGGGGCTTTAAACAAACAATCATTTATTCCATTTTGTTTGGGGAAGCTGCTGTGATTATCGGATTGGTCAGTGCCTTTTATTTAAACCTAGCACCCGGTGGAACGATTGTTGTTACTTCTATACTTATCCTATTAATTGTTATAATAACAAAAAAGATCATTCTACATTTAAAGCAAGGAAGGGGAGCAGTTAAATGAATATTACGAGAGCATGGGAAATTTTAAAAGATAACGGTTATAAAAAAACAGATAAACGTGAGCTAATTTTGAATATGTTTGAAGATACGGATAAGTATTTAACTGCTCGAGATCTCCTTTCTGTATTGAAAAAGGATTTCCCGGGAATGAGTTTTGATACAATTTACCGAAATTTAGCTACTTTTGTTGATCTTGGCATATTAGAAGAAACCGAGCTAAATGGCGAAAGAAATTTCCGAATGCATTGTGAATCAGAACACCATCATCATCATTTTATATGTATGGAGTGTGGAAAAGTGAAGGAAATTTCTGTTTGTCCAATGGAAATGATACAAGAGAAATTGCCAGATTGTGCGATCGAATCCCATAAATTTGAGATTTACGGGAAATGCCAAAATTGTGTACATGAAACCGTTTAACTTCCTTTAAAAATTACTGTTCATTTATTTGAGAAAATATGATACATTGCAATTAAGTGAATACGTTTGCAGGAAAAAGATGCGATGATACGCTTAATAGGGAATTCGGTGAGATGCCGAAGCTGTGTCCGCAACTGTATGTGTTTGTTTCAAGAAAATGCCACTGTCTAAAGGGATGGGAAGGCTCTTGAAACGATAAACACGAGCCAGGAGACCTATCTTTTTCTGATCGTAACAAACCTCTTCGGAACTAAAGAGAATGTGCGGCATTATTTTATAATTTTTTTGTTCTATATTGTAATTTATGCCATCCGTTCTCGGTTGGCTTTTTTATTGCCATGCTTTCCTATCCGAAGGGATGTTATCACTAAGAAAGGGGTGTTCCTATTCGAAAAGATAGCCGTTACAGCTGCTATCCATTTATGAGGGAGAAAAGTTGTCTAGTTGACTTCGAGATTCGAACTGATTCTCTTACAACAAAAATAGGGGTAGTATTGCCTTTGTTGCAAGAAGAGGAGAATTGCCGAGTTGTTTTAGATGATTTGCACAAAATCCATCCGATGGCCTATCACGTAAATGGATCAGTTCGTGGGAAGTTATCGGTAACAGAAGAAGATTTAAGTTGGTTAAGCAGTCGATATGATTTTTATGTTGAACAAGTGGGGGAAGAGATAAAGCAATTTTTACTGCCTCAAGGGTGTCTAGCTGCAACATTTTTACATATTTGTCGTAGCGAAGCGAAAAAATCTTACCGGGCTCTTCATAAAGTAAGTGAGGAGAGGGAAGTACCGGAAATACTATTTAATTATTTAGGGCTACTAGCCAATGTATTTTTTGTTATGGCTGTTTATACAAATAAAATGCATGGTATTGAAGAAGTCCCATTTATAAGTAAATCCTATCCTAATAAAAAAAGAAAAAAAGAGGAAGTGTGACGATGAAATTTTTCAACAAGAAGTGGATGGCACCACTTGCCATCTCATTGCTATTAGTTGGTTGTTCTGATGGGGAACAAAAAGCTACGAATGATACAGCTTCAAAAACAAACAGTACGGAAGAAAGTGGTCCCTATACAGTAGTAGATGACCGTGGACAAGAAGTAACTTTTGAAGAAGTCCCTGAAAAAATCGTTTCTCTACAACCAAGTAATACAGAAATTTTATTCGAGCTAGGTGTAGGGGATCAAATTATTGGAGCATCGGAATATGATACATATCCGGAGGAAGCTTTAAAAATCGAACGTGTAACAGATTCCATGACGGTAAATACGGAACGTATTATTGAATTAAATCCAGATGTCGTATTTGCTTATACAACTGGAGAAGAAGCTCAAATTGACCAATTGGAAAGCGCAGGACTTAAAGTATTCGTTATTCAATCAGCAACTTCTATTAACGATGTTTATGGTGATATCGAACAAATGGCTGAAGTAATGGGAGTGGAAGAAGAAGGAAAACAAGTTGTAGAAGATATTCAATCTCAAATTGCAGCTGTTCAAGAAAAAACAAAGTCGATTGAACAAAAGAAAAAAGTTTATTTTGAAATTTCACCAGCTCCAGACATTTGGTCTATCGGTTCTGGTACATTCCAACAAGAAATGATTGAGGCAGCAGGTGTGGAAAATATTTATGCTGATCAACAAGGATGGTTTGCAGTAACAGAAGAAGATCTAATTACAAGAAATCCTGAAGCGATTGTTTCGACGGTAAATTATATAGAAGATCCAAAGGGTGAAATATTAGCTAGAGAAGGATGGTCTACAATTTCAGCAGTTCAAAATAAAGAAGTGTATCTATTAAATGCGGATATTATGGATCGTCCAGGACCACGTATCGGTGAAGCAGTTGAAATGATTGCCAAAACGATTTACCCAGAATTATTTAATGAATAATTAAGTAAATAAATCTGCTTGATGACTACGATGCTTAGCCGTAGAAAGATAGCAGATTTTTTTTATTTTATTTGATATGGTTAATAGGGGAAAGAACGTATTTATTTTGTGAATTTTTTCGAGGAGCTATTTATGGGGAAAATCATTTTTATTACTGGCGGTGTTCGTAGTGGGAAAAGTGCCTTCGCAGAACGTTATGCGAAGCAACTTTTTCAAATCTATGACCGAAAGCGTCTACTTTATATTGCATCTGGGGTAGCAATTGATGAGGAGATGGCAGAACGAATTAAACGTCATCAACAAGATCGATTCAACTCTTCCGTTCAATGGGAAACAATTGAAATTGTAGATGACTTAGTATTTAATGACGAGTTGTTTGCAGAACATCCTATCGTTGTGTGGGATTGTCTTACTACTTGGTTAAATAATGTGCTCTATAAAACGGAGTTATTAAATGGAGAGGCAAGGACACATGAAATAAACCGATATATACAAGCGTTAAAGGAACAAGTACTAAAATGGAAAGAAGTAAATGATTGTATTTTATTGCTTGTATCAAATGAATTATTGGATGAAGCTCAATCTAAGTTTTCAGAAGTGAATCGATATTGCTCCCTATTAGGGAAAATGCATCAATGGATTGTTGAAAAGTGTGACGAAGCATACGAAATGGACTATAGTTTAAGGAAACGTTGGAAGTAGGGAGGAGAACTATGAAACATCATTTGATTGGACTTCTATTATCATTTCAATTTTTTTCTTCTTTCCCTATTCGTAAACAGTTGACTATGAATGAAAAAACTATATCTGCCATGTTTTACTTTTTGCCGTTATTAGGTGTTTTAATGGGAACTTCCCTTAGCATTATAATAATACTGAACGATGCATTTTTTCAGTTTTCCCCCTTGTTATTGGCTATTATTCTAGTAGTAGCAGGTATTATTATGACTGGCGGTCTCCATTTAGATGGTTGGATTGATATGAGCGATGCTTATTTTTCCTACCAAGATCAAAAAAGAAGACTTGCTATTTTGGACGATTCTCGTGTAGGAGCCTTTGGTGCCATCAGTTTATTTGTTTTAATCCTTTTAAAAGTCGGTTTTATATATGAAATTATTTATCAAGGAAATAGCATTTTTATGTTGTTTTTATTCGTCATTCCTTTTTTAAGTAGAATAGCTCTATTACTATTTTTCTTAACAACCCCTAATGGGAAAGAAGAAGGATTGGCCGTTTATTTTAAATCCAAAGTGAATGTGAAAAAGATTTGGATTGCCCTTATCTTCTATACAGTCCTATTTTGCACATTGACTTTCTATCTTTTTAACAATGTAGCATTTCTAATATTTATCTCTATGGTACTGTTTGTTTTCATTTACCGAAAATGGACGATGAAAAATTTCGGAGGCATGACGGGGGATTTATTAGGTGCCTTATGCGAAGGGATGGAGGTATTCCTATGGGGAATGGTGTTATTGTTCATTTAATCCGTCATGAAAAAACAGACGGAAATGTAAAAAGAAAATATGTTGGTTGGACGGATGAATCGATTATCACAAAAAGACAACATTTTGATGTTCCGATTCAAACAAGTGAAGTGTTTGGAAGTGATTTAAAACGGTGTATGGAGACGGCTCAACTTTATTTTCCTAAAGCAAAATACCGTTCCGATAAAAATTTAAGGGAAATTTATTTTGGCGACTTTGAAATGAAAACATATGAGCAATTAAAAGAAAATTCGACCTACCGAACGTGGATAGAAGAGCCAACGGTCATTACGCCTCCAAATGGTGAAAACTTTTTGGCTTTTAAAAAAAGAGTTCTTAAAAGTTTTCAACAAATTGTTTGTCAAAATGGACAATTTACTTTCATTGTTCACGGTGGGGTTATTCGGACTATCTTATCCTTATTTTCTCCAAAGGTTGAAAGCTTTCAACAGCTTGTTGTTACCCATAGAACAATTTATACATTAAGTTGGGCTCAAATAGAAGATGTGAAGGAGGGGAGAAGATGCGAATCATTATTGGTGGTGCCTATAATGGAAAAAGAAAATTTGTCATCGACAAACTAAAAAATAGTCCCCTTCAAAACTATTATTTCTTTGAAGGAAATATTCCATCGGAGCGAAGCTATACGAAAGATGAAGCTATTGTCATTGGAAGTTTTGAAAAAATTATTTTTCAGCACATGGATTTAGACGAAGAACAAATTGCTGCTCGCATTTACGATGAACTATTGAAGTTAGATAAAGAAACAAATGTTATTTGTATTTGTACAGATATAGGAAGGGGCATTGTTCCACTTCAAAGAGAAGAGAGAAAATTGCGAGATACATGTGGAAGATTGTATCAGAAATTATTTGCAGAAGGTGAAAGTGTCATTCGAATTTGGTATGGCATCCCACAGTTGTTGAAAGGTGAAGATTGGACATGGAGAAAAAGCATCATTTAACCCTTGTTGTTCTAACGGCATTAATTGCTGCATTATGTGGGATTGGCAGTTTAATAAAAGTACCTGGTATCATTACGTCCGCTGCTTTAGATTCTGCACCAGCCTTTATTAGCGTTGTGTTTCTACCACCATTATATTCGGGTTTTGCTGGTGCAATTGGTCATCTCGCGACAGCAATCACTTCAGGATTCCCTTCTGGCCCTTTTCATGGGCTAATAGCAGTAGAAATGTTTGTGATTGTCTATTTATTTAATCTTTTACATAAAAATGGATTTAAAGTTTTGAAGTGGATGTTTTTAATTATTGCCAATGGCATTCTCTCTGCTTTTCCTTTCTATTTCCTTATCTCACCATCTTTCTTTATCGGTATTTTACCTAGCTTAATCATTGCAACTATAGTAAATGTAATCATTGCGATAGTTACAATGCCTATTTTAACTAAAGTTATAAAAGGAAGAAGGATACATAAATGAGAAATGCAAGTAAAGTAGACGAAAATACAGTAGTGACGATGGACAATTCAGGCTGTATTGGGGAAAAACAATTGGATGTAGTCTATGCGACAAATGAGGTGACGGCTTATTACACAACTCGTGTTGCATTAATAGAGCAATGGTGTGCAGGGGCTCATCCTTCCAATATATTCATGGCCAATTTCACAAGTGATGCAGCTTGGGATGATTACATAAAAGGGATTAAAAGGGCATTTGATGAAATAGAGGATACGATGCCGCCTATAAAAGGCTCTACAGAATCGAATTTTCAATCGTTGCAATCTGGGTTAAGTTTAATGATGATTGGAAAGATTCAATTTGATCTGGACACTAAAAATTGTGACTGGTATGTAATAGGAAAGCCTTTAGTTGGACCAGAAGTCATTGATGAAGAGAAACATGTTGCTAAACTAAAGGAATTGTATCAATTATTAAAAAGGGGAATTATAAAGCAAGTATGGCCAGTTGGATCGAAGGGAATCCAGGCAGAACTAGAGAGAATTTTTCCGGGAAAAGAGGTAACATGCTCCCTTCCATTACATAAAACAAGTGGTCCATCAACGTCCGTTATTGTTGCCGTGAAGAAAAATGAAGAGAACCATTTAAATGAACGATTAACGACACCATATGAAAAACTAATCATTACGTAATAACAATAAAAAAACTTCCCCTCAAGCAATGTTGAAGGGAAGTCTTCTACGATTCACCTAATTCTTTCATTTTCGGATTATTATAAACGTCCTTATTGATTTCACCTGTTATTCTTGAAGTTGTTATCCCAGCAACCATTGAACCACTGACATTTAAAGCAGTACGCCCCATATCAATTAATGGTTCAACGGAAATTAAAACACCGGCTAGAGCAACGGGTAAATCAAGGGCAGAAAGGACGATAATCGCGGCAAAGGTTGCTCCTCCACCGACACCGGCGACTCCGAAGGAACTTATCGCTACTACAACGATAACTGTAATAATAAATCGTATATCTAATGGGTCAATTCCGACAGTAGGGGCAATCATAATGGCAAGCATTGCAGGGTATACACCTGCACAACCGTTTTGTCCAATTGATAATCCAAAGGAGCTGGCGAAGTTTGCAATTCCTTCAGGTACCCCAAAACGTTCCACTTGGGTTTTCAAGTTCAATGGTAACGTACCTGCACTAGAGCGAGAAGTAAAGGCGAACAATAATGTTTCCATCGCTTTTTTAATGTAAATAATAGGACTTAAACCGGAAAGTAAAATAATGATTAAATGAATAATAAATACAGTGATTAAGGCAATGTAAGAGGCGATAACAAATTTACCTAAATTATAAATGGCACCGAAGTCGCTTGTTGCAACGGTTCTAGCCATGATAGCCATTATTCCGTATGGCGTTAATCGTAAAACAATTGTAACAACGCCCATTATTAATGAATAAATCCCATCAATTGCTTTTTTAATCGTTTTGGATGTTTCCCGTTCTTTGCGTACAATTCTTAAATAAGAAAATCCTAAAAATGCAGCAAAAATTACGACAGCGATAGTGGAAGTGGAGCGGGCGCCCGTTAAGTCTAGAAATGGATTTGCAGGTATTAACTCTACGATTTGTTCAGGTAAAGTTGAAACTTCTGTTACTTTTTCTTCTAAAGTCGCGCCTCGTTCCCTTTCTTCTTCACCGTGCACTAATTGGGATGCGTCTAAATCAAATAAAGTAGCTGAAATGATTCCAACTGTTGCAGCAATTGCAGTCGTTCCAATTAATAATAATAAAATCAGACCTGCGATTTTTCCGAGATTACTTCCTAATTTTAATTTAGAAAAGGCAGATAAAATGGAAATGAAAACAAGTGGCATTGCAACCATTTGAAGTAGCTTTACATAACCGGTACCAACAATATTAAACCACGCAACTGATCCAGCAATTATGTCCGATGTCGCACCAAATATAACTTGTAAAACAAGCCCAAAAAGAATGCCTAAACCTAATCCGGCAAATACCCGATTGGAAAATTTAACATGCTTTTTATTTAAAATATATAAGAATGCTAATAGCACGATAAAAATAGCAACATTAGTAAAGATGATAAATGTCAACTGTACCTCCTCCTAAATAACCAATTACATGTATGCTTATATTGGGGAACTTCGAGATTTTTATGCACGATGAATCATTCCGAACATTTGCTTTAAAATGAAACATTTTTATTCAATATTTGATACAATGTTGAATAGACGTTTGTTTGGAGAAAGGATTGAAAATATGAATTCACCATATACTTTTAAACATATACCACCTATGATGAATAACGGTGACAGCCGTCAACCTGCCATCTTTTTATTTCACGGATTAGGAAGCAATGAGGATGATTTAATACAATTAGTTGGTGAAATAAAAGACCACTGTCATATCTTTAGTTTAAGAGGGCCAATTACCCATTCACCTGGATATGCCTTTTATACATTTGAAGAAGAGGGGAAACCAACTCGAGAAGTTTTTGATAAAATGATGGGGTACACTCAAAATTTTATATTAGAGGCAATCGAACATTATGAGCTTAATGTGGACAAAATCTATTTAATTGGATTTAACCAAGGAGCTGTTGTAGTGGAAACCCTTACCCTTTTACTAGGTAAAATGATACGAGGAACGGTCGCATTAAGCGGGTTTTTACCTGACTTTGTCATCACTGAATATAATAAAGCTCCGCTTGCTGGTACAAAAATCTTTATATCCCACGGGGAATATGATTACGTATACCCAATTCAGTGGGGAGAAAGCAGCAAAAATTATTTCCAAAGTCAAGGTGCGGAAGTTACCTATAAAACATATCCAGATGGTCACGGTGTAACAGAAGACAATCTACGTGATTTAGTGGAATTTATTGCTCAAGACTTAAACAATCCGGTAAATTAAAAAATTTATAGATGAAAAAATCTGCTCTTTTCTTCTGGTTTAGATGACGCTAATCCATAGAAATGTAGCAGATTTTTTATTACAAAAATTTTAATATAGCAGTTTTTCTGCCTCTTCAAGGGGCATTGGCTTGTGGAAATAAAAGCCTTGTCCTGTAGAACAACCCATTTTTTGTAAAATGGCATACTGTTCCGACGTTTCGATTCCTTCTGCTACAACATGCATTCTCAAATTGGAAGCAAGTTGAACGATTGTTTTTACAACTGCATGCATATCGGCATCGTTAATATCATTAATAAAACTTCGGTCGATTTTAATTTCAGAAAAAGGAAGCTGTTGTAAATAACTTAATGAAGAAAATCCTACACCAAAATCATCAATCGCGCTTTCGTAACCTAATTTTTTTAATTCTAACAGAATTTCCTTTGCCTTTTTATAATCAAATAGTTCGACACTTTCTGTTACTTCAACCTGAATTAGATCTGGGCTTATGTTATATTTATTCACTAATGAAATAAAATCATTTACAAATGTATGACTATAAAAATGAACGGGCGATATGTTTACGGCGATAGGTACAATTTTTTGTCCCTTTTGTAGTCGTTCATTTTGGAATTGTAATACTTTTTTCAAAATTATATTATCGACTTCATTAATCTTACCATTTTGCTCTGCAATCCGTATAAATTCCACGGGAGAAACTTGTCCTAATACTGGGGAATTCCATCTTGCCAAAGCTTCAAAACCTTCTAACTCAGAAGTAGCTAAATTAATTTTTGGTTGCAAATAGACTGTAAATTCTTCATTTTTTAATCCGTATCGTAGTTGATTTAAAATATCGAGTTCCCTTTGAATTTTTTCATCCGTCTCTGCTTCAAAATAGGACACGACGACATTATGATTTTTTGCATTTGTTAAGGCGATATCTGCGCGGCGAATACTTTCATCGACCGATAAAGATTTATCGAAATAAGAAACACCAATTCTTAGGGTTATAAAAATTTCTCTTCCTGCAATCGTAAAAGGAACAGATGTCACTTGTAGTAAATCTGATATTAATTCATTTAAATGTTGATTCGTTTGTTTTATGCCTAAAATGAAGGAGGAGCTAGAGAATCGTCCAAAAATAATTTCATTGTTAATACCGTCCATTGACTTTAGTCGGCTGGTTATTTGACGAATTAATTCATCCCCAAATTTTCTTCCATAGGAATCGACAATGCTAGAGTATTCATTAGGTTGAATTAACAAAATAGAGCCTACAATGGATTCCTGTTGCCAATTTACTAAATTAGTATAAAAATAATTAAAATTAGGAATGCCGGTACTAATATCAAAATAGGCAAGCCGTTTTAAATCTTGCTTTTGTTCTACATATTTCATAGAAAGGGCAATAATAGGTGTAAGTTTATTTAAAAAATCCATGTCTGTTTCTCTTAATATAGAATTGTTTTTTATGTATATTGAAAAATAGCCAAGTAACTTTTTTTCGTGATTAAAAATTGGTTTTGACCAACAAGTTGAAATATTGTATTGGCTTAATAAATTTTTTGTCTCTGCATCTTGAACAGTTAAACGATCTTTTATAATTGAATTTTGGTCAGAATGCAACCGTTCACTTATTTTTTTATGATGGATAGATTGAATAATTGATAATGGGAGAGTCCCGCTAGCAATAGCATCCAATTGATAATCTTGTTGAAGTACGTGAATCGCGCAATAGATATCTTGAATATAAAATCGTTCTACTTTTTCTGTAATGAGTTGAAGGATATCTTTAAGCTCACCATTTTCTTCTAATTCGATATAAACTTCATGTTCTAGTTTAGATAGCATTCTACTTAACATTTGTTCCGTTATATCCTTACAATGAATCATGGCATAAGTAATAGTGCCCTTCGAATCTTTAATGGGTTGATAAGAAAGGTTATTCCAGAATGCTGTGCCGTCTTTATGATAATGGATGATGTTTTGATCAAATGGAACTTTTTTTGAAAACTGATTATAAAGATTCTTTTCTAGTACAGAATTCGTTTTAATTCCATTAAGTGAGCGAATGTTTTTACCGATTAATTCTTCGTTATGATAACCAGTCAATGTTGAAAAAGCACTATTAACATAGACAAAGGGAAAATCATTCTTTTCTAAATCGATGATTGCTATACCTGTATGATACTGCTCACTAATACTGCAAAGAAAGGGTAATAATTCATCCTTTGAAAGAGGCATTATCGTATTGTACATGAGCTTTCCCCCGATGTGAAAAATGTATAAAAAAAGTATATCAAATTTATTAGAACTAGGGCAGAATTATTTTTTAATAGTTTGAAAAATTATATTTATTGAATTAAATACACTACTTTATTCGCATTTTTCCTATTATTTGTAAATATCTTTACAAAATTATGTAAATGATTGTAGTATCTTATAATAATTTCCAAATATTATAAATTTGTATATTTATAATTTTATCATATTCTTTCTGTATATCGAATAAAATGGATTCAAATCAATCGTTTTAGTATGAAATAGTCGCGCTAAATGGAATAGTAATTTGTTACTTGTAACATGAACATTGATCCAATTTTAAATTAAAATTATTCTTTACCAGTTTATATATTTTATTTTTTATATTTCAATCGTCCAAATTTCGTTCTAATTTTTATTTTAATGAAAGCTTTGTTTGTTTTGTAAGTGGTAGACAGGCTGTGTTATGAATATTTGCTAGAAGGGAAGGTAGAATGAAAATTGACGATGATATACTGGAGAGATTAGGCATTTATTTTGTTTATCATGATATTTATAATCGTTTTGGCATTTCGTTTGAAACCTTCGTTGACCGTTGGGAGAGGGGAATACTTGAAGTATAGATGACATGTAATCTTCTTCAAGAAAAGACTTATACAAAATAAATGTCCCAAAAGAGTCGTTATCGAAACTTTTGGGACAACTTATTTTAAAAGTGTTTTTGAATCCAATGATTGGCTTCTTTCCAATTAGAAATTCTAATCACATTTGTTGGAATAGGCTTTCGATTATAAGGTGTATCGAATAATAATACCGGTATATTGAGTTCCTCTGCAAGCATCACGGCATTATCATGCTTATCCTCAAAAAATACATCCACATTATGCTTTTTTGCTACCATAAGTTTGTCATGACTACCTATTAATTCAATATGATGAAAGGGTACTTTGTTGTCAATAAACCATTTATGGGTAACATCATATACGTCTGAATGGCGAGCTGAGATGTAATAAAGTTCATATTGTTTCTGCCAATTCGTTAAAATAGCTTGAGCATCCTTTGCGATAGCACTAACGGAATACATATATGCTTCATTTTCCTTAAACCATTTAGAAAATTCGTTACGGTCTACGGGGTAAGGAAATGCACTTAAAAAGTCATATTCAATCACGTCATCTAACACGATATTCGTTTTATATTGTTCATTAATATGAGGTATCAATGTGTCTGGCGTTGTAACAGTACCATCAATATCAATCCCGAAACGGGGTTTTTGCTTGAACGTCATAGAAACCTCCTAGCTTAATGATTCGGCTTCTTTTTTTGCTCGTTCTTCAGCCATTTCAGCTGCTAATTTATCAATTTCTTTTTTCAGTTCTTCTACCATTGTTTCTTCAGGTACTTTACGAACCGTTTTTCCTTTCATAAATAGCAATCCTTCTCCGCGGGCACCAGCAATTCCGATGTCAGCTTCACGGGCTTCACCAGGACCGTTTACAGCACAACCAAGTACGGCAACTTTTAAAGGGACATTTAGTTTAGAAATATATTCTTCTACTTCGTTGGCAATGGAAATAAGGTCGATTTCAATACGTCCGCAAGTTGGACAAGAAATTAACGTTGCCATATTCGAAGCAAGTCCGAATGATTTTAATAATTCGCGGGCAACTTTTACTTCCTCAACTGGATCAGCAGATAAAGAGATACGTAAAGTATTACCAATCCCTTTTGATAAAATAGCACCAAGTCCAGCGGCAGATTTAACAGTACCAGCGAATAGTGTTCCTGATTCTGTAATACCTAAATGTAATGGATAATCGAAAGCTTGAGCTGCTTTTTCGTAAGCTTCAATTGCTAAGTTTACATCGGAAGCTTTCATCGACACGATAATATCATGGAAATCTAAGTCTTCTAAAATTTTAATATGATGTAATGCAGATTCAACCATTCCATCCGCAGTAGGGTACCCATACTTTTCAAGAATATGGCGCTCTAGGGAACCAGCGTTAACACCAATTCGAATTGGAATTCCTTTTGCTTTTGCAGCATTTACTACGGCTTCTACTTTTTCACGGCGACCGATGTTACCTGGATTGATACGTACTTTATCAATCCCATTTTCAATGGCCATTAAAGCCAACTTATAATTAAAATGAATATCCGCTACTAACGGAATATGAATACGTTTTTTAATATCAGCAATCGCATTGGCAGCACGCTCATCAGGTACTGCGACACGAACGATCTGACAACCCGCTTCTTCTAAACGTAAAATTTCTGCTACAGTTGCTTCTACGTCATGTGTTTTTGTTGTACACATACTTTGGATGAATAGTTCATTACTACCACCAATCGTTAAATTACCTACACGTACTGGACGCGTTTTTGAACGGTGAATAATTTCACTCATGAAGATTCTCTCCTTTTAGAGGTACGTATCTTAATGCACTCGTACCACACATACATTATTTTAGCAGTGTAGTGAAGGTACGACAAGGAAGAAACGTTACTTTTTTATTTTCTACAGTCATTCTCTATTTTATCATAGATTGGTATTTTAATAAGTTCTCCAGGAACCATAGCTTGTTTTTGTAAATGGGGATTTAGTTCATAAAATTGTGCCATTTTCTCAGGAAGTGAGATTTCAACTTCCGAAGGGTATGATGCTAATAAACTTTGAACAGTATCTCCTTCGATTGTTACGACGGAAATACTTTTAATTTGAATTTGTTCATTACATGCCTGTTCTTCTTTTTTATCGAATGCTGCTAATGGGACAGTGCCTTCTGTTAAATCTATTTTAATAACAGTTGCAACTAGAAAAAAGACAACCGTAAAGATTAGAAATCTCAAAAAAATCCCTCCTTTCTCTCACTATATGAAGAGAAGAGGGATTCATGCCTATTATTTTTTAGGTATTTTAGGATATTTTATTGATGATAAAGCTAATATAAAAATAGTAATGATTGCTTCTATTAAAGTAGATAATGAATTGGATAATTGAATGATCGAAAATAGAATTGTCAATAGAGTCCCCCATGTGATGGCTAGTGCAGCAGTTCGCCACATATGACGATATTCTCCTCGACGACTCATAAGTTTTAGTAACACAACGCCAATAAAGGCATAAATGCTAATTTTTACAAATAATAGAATCGTTGTCATAATCGTCTGTAATATAAAGGCAAAAGGATATAGTAACCATTGAATATCTTCGACATATTCCGTTAATCCTTCTATATTATAGATACTTTCAGAAACGCCTGATAAAAATTGAGAAAACGAAAAGATTGAAATGACAGCTATTAATAGAAAAACATATTGAATAGTTTTACCAATTGTTAATAATCTATAAGCTGCTAATTTTTTTGGATGTATTAGACTATCAATGAATAATTGTGAGTGTTTAACCATAATTTCTCCTCCATATGAGAGTTTACCATGAATTGAAACATTCTTTAAAGTAACCGTTAAGAAATTTATTGAAAAGTTCTGTTCCTTATAACGTGAAACTTTTTCTTTTTTTCAACGTATATGTGGATAAGTAATTGGATAGGAGATGTTATTTTTGGATATTGTTGCATGGATATTAATTATTGCTAGTTTCATTATTGCATTTGTCGGTTTAGTTTACCCGATTATTCCATCTGTCCTATTTATACTATTAGGATTTATAGTATATGGATTATTTTACTCCTTTGCAGATTTCGGTTGGTTATTTTGGACAATAGAAATTTTATTTGTTGTTCTATTATTTGCTGCCGATTCCATTTCGAATTTAATAGGCGTCAAAAAATTCGGTGGTACAAAAGCAGGGATGTGGGGAAGTACAATTGGATTACTAGTAGGTCCTTTCATTATTCCAGTTGTCGGAATTTTAGTTGGACCTTTTTTAGGGGCAGTGATTGGTGAGTTAGTTGTAACAAAAACGGATTTAAAACAAGCAATGAGAGCTGGAGTAGGGTCCCTTGTCGGATTTTTAACATCAGTGGTGACAAAAGGTATCATTCAAATTATTATGATTGTTATTTTTATCATCGCTATTTTATAGCAATATAGAAGTTAAAAGAATCCATTATTTCCGTCTAAAGGCTGAAATGTGTAATTCTTCAGTGTTAAATGATTGAATGGTTTACACAATTTTGATAACCTAAGAAATGTAATCAACATTACTTATTTTGAGGGAGGAAATTCACAATGGCTTATGAATTACCAAAATTATCTTACGCATACGATGCATTAGAACCACATATCGATGCAAAAACGATGGAAATTCACCATACTAAACACCATAACACATACGTAACAAACTTAAACGCAGCAGTTGAAGGTACTGAATTTGCTGGTAAAGATCTTTTAGACCTTATCTCAAATATCGATGCACTACCTGCTGACAAACAAACAGCCGTACGTAATAATGGTGGTGGACATGCAAACCACTCATTATTCTGGGAAATCCTAACTCCTGGTGGATCTTCAACACCAACTGGCGAATTAGCTTCTGCAATTGACGCTAAATTCGGTAGCTTAGATGCTTTCAAAGATGAATTCGCAAAAGCTGCAGCTGGCCGTTTTGGTTCAGGTTGGGCATGGTTAGTAGTTGATGGTGGAGAATTAGCAATCACTTCAACTCCAAACCAAGACTCTCCAGTTATGGAAGGTAAAACACCAATCCTAGGCTTAGACGTTTGGGAACATGCATACTACTTAAACTACCAAAACCGTCGTCCTGACTACATTTCAGCATTCTGGAATGTTGTAAACTGGGATGTAGTAGCTGAAAAATTCGCAGCTGCAAAATAAGATTAGACATTATAATATTTTAATGGATATGTAAGATGACCGCTAATTTCGTCTCGAAATTAGCGGTTTTTATATGTATTTTTCATTTTTAATAGGAATACATTAAGTTGAATTCATTTACATGCGACAGTTTATAGGAGTATGAATGGAGTGAATAGTTGATTGCCTTTGTTAGTTTGATAAGCATCGTTTTGTTTACTTTATTATTAGGCTCGCTATTTCGAGGACAACATAAAGAAAATTATTTAACAAGTTGTTTATCGATGTTTGTTGCAATGACAAAAAGTACATTAATCGGCATTCTCGTCGCCCTTTGGATACCGGATATCGTATTTTCAACAATTATTGCGATATTACTAAGCTTTTTATTCATTAGTATCATGACGTATCAACTGGCAACAAAAATAGTTTTAGAATGCCTAAGTGCCCTTTTTATGGGATCGATGATGGGTACAATGTTAAGTATAATGACAACTGAAAATGAAATCATTAGTCTATTATTTTTTACTTCTTTATATTTGATAAGTTGCATTATATCAGCAGGGTTATGGAATAAAGATCATGTTCAAAATTTCTTTAAAGGCATACCTACTAAGGTGACAATTACTTCCTTATTGATTGTTATTCTACTTGCCTTTACAACAGTCGTTGATTTGCTATCTCTTACAACAAGTGAAGTAGAAAGAGAACATCATGAGCATCATGAATAATAAAAAAGTATGAAGTTTTATACCTCATGCTTTTTTGTCTCTAAAAGCATAATTAAGCCGTAACAAGTACAAATTATGCTTGATGGAGGTGAAGAAATTGTCCAAAAAGAAAAAGAATACGTTGGATCGTGAAGAGTACGGACATGGTTTTGATTTAAGTCCTGATGATTTTGATGTCATAGGAGAAAATGACCATGCAAAAAAACAACAACAAAAACAAAAGAATAATGAACGTGATAATAAACAAAACCCATCCAGATTAAATAAGTAACGGTGAAAAAGTATTTGGTATTTAAAAGGTAGTGCCTTTTATACCAAATGCTTTTTTTATATAGAAGGAAAAGCTATAGTAGGTTCTAAATCTCTCTTTTCATTCTTATAATGTATAAAGAATGAATAAAGGGGGAGAGTTATGCTTATTGATGGAGTATTCTCAGGTGGTGGGATTAAAGGATTTGCGTATGTCGGAGCATTACAAGTGTTAGAAGAACAAAATTATCGCTTCAAACGAGTTGCTGGAACGAGTGCTGGAGCGATTATGGCTTGTTTTATTGCTGCGGGATACCAAGCAAACGAAATTGAAGAAATATTAGACGATCTTGATTTAAAAGGTCTTCTCGATCCTCCCAAACTTGCTCGTACTCTTCCTTTTTTAAAATGGCTAAACCTTTACTTTCGAATGGGATTGTATAAAGGAAAAGCACTCGAAAAGTGGTTTTACAAAAAGTTGGTCGCAAAGGGCATTATTACTTTTAATGATCTGCCAAAGGGTTCATTAAAATTAGTAACATCTGATTTAACAAACGGTCGCATGATTGTGATACCCGATGACTTAGCTTCTTACGGCATTAACTGGAAAACGTTCCCTGTTTCAAAAGCGTTAAGAATGAGCTGTGGTATTCCTTTTTTCTTCGAACCAATCAAATTAAAGGACAACAAAGGAGAAAGTATATTTGTCGACGGGGGTGTTTTAAGCAATTTCCCCCTATGGATTTTTGATAATGGCAATAAAGAAAGACCTTTAATCGGATTGAAGCTTAGTAATCCTAGTGAAAAGATGGAACCTCATGAAATTGAAAATGGTTTTCATTTGTTTGAAGCTCTTTTTACAACGATGAAAAATGCCCATGACGAACGTTATATTTCAAGAAAAGATGAAAAAAATATTATTTTTATTCCAGTGGAAAATTATAGTGCTACACAGTTTGATATTGATCAAGAAACGAAAGAAGCATTAATTGATATAGGCCGGAAAAGAACTTCTAAATTTTTAGAAACATGGCAAGTAGAAGAATTGAAAGAATCAAGGATATTGAAAGTGTAAGAAGCCATACTAAAAACAAGTATGGAAAAAGGAGATAACAATATGGCAAAGACTCCAGAAGAAATGGCAACTAAAATATTGGATGATAATATGGTTGGTACGATGGCTACGATTGAAGGAGATAAACCCCATTCCCGATATATGACGTTTTTTAATGATTCTTTTACTTTATATACGGTGACTAGTAAAGATACCCATAAAGTAGACGAATTATCGAAAAACCCTTTTACACATATTTTAATTGGATATGATGGGAAAGGGCTAGGGGATGAATATTTAGAAATTGAAGGAAAAGTAGAGATTTCAACGGATGAATCGATGCGAGAAAAGATTTGGAACCGGGTATTAAAGTCGTGGTTTAGCGGTCCGGATGATCCGAGGATGACCATTTTAAAAATCACACCAACTCAAATTAAATTAATGAATACGAAAGGGGAAGACCCTGTAATTGTATCAATTTAATTTGAGTATGAACTCATTTCTACGAATAAAGCGGTTGCTATCCTAATATAGGGTACAACCGCTTTAATTTAGTAGTCTAATTATTTTTCAACGAGCATTTCTTGAATAATTTGTCGATTTTTTTCTTGGAATTTTTCATTATGGGAAGAAACCATTTCAAATTTATTAGCTAACGGATCAATATAAACTTTTGCACTATTTACAGCATTTACAGCATCCTGGAACGTACCGACTAATAAATTTACTTTTCCTTCGTAGGATAAAATGTCACCAGCGGCAAAAATTCCTTCCTTCGATGTTTTGCCTGTAGCAGTGCCCTCATAATAATAATCATCTTTTAACTTTAAAGAAGTTTCATCGGAGAATTGTAAAGAAGCATCCCGGTTGTATCCATGACTTACAATAATGTGATCAATCGGTTGATATAATTCTTCTACCGTATCGTGCTTTTTCAAGACCACTTCACTTACTTTTGTTTTTTCTTTATTGGCAATTAACTTTTCAATCGTTGTATTTAGTAAAATTGTAACTTTTGGATTCGATTGTAATAGGGCAACTTGTGCTTCATGGGCAGTTAATTGATCCTTTCGATAAACAACGATGATTTCATCCGCAATATCTAACATTTCTACCGCCCAATCGATTGCACCATTCCCACCACCGGAAATTAATACCCGTTTATGTTGAAATAATTTGAAGGAAGGGACGGTGTAATGGAGATTAGTCATTTCAAATTTCTCCGCACCTTCGATGTCTAACTTTTGAGGATTGTAAATTCCACCACCGTTGGCCATAATAATTGATTTGGAATAATGTTTTTGGCCATCATTGGTTGAAATGATAAAAAGATTATTGTCGTTTTTATCAATAAAGTCAACCTTAGTATTTGTTAATATAGTTGGTTGAAAGGTTTTCGCTTGTTCAATCAATTGAATGACAAATTGTGCTCCCATTATCGGAGGTTGTCCTCCAACATCCCATATCATTTTTTCTGGATATAGTAACACTTTACCACCTAATTGGGCTTGAGATTCGATTAATTTTGTTTTCATATTTCTCAATCCGCTATAAAAAGTTGAATATAATCCAGCAGGGCCACCACCGATGATCGTCACATCGAAAATTTCACTCATACTTCTCGCTCCATTCGAAGGGTATATAAAAAATAAAAATTTTGTTTGACAATTAATAGTTCTGTAAATATGATTATATCGTAGTTGAAAATGATTATCAATATCATGATTTAGAGGAGTGAAGAAAAGTGCGCTTGCAAGTGGAGGATATTCGTGTAGGTTATGATGAACAAACGATTGTCCATGATATAAGTATGGCGATTCCTGATGGGAAAATTACGACGATAATAGGTGCGAACGGTTGTGGTAAGTCAACTTTACTAAAGGCGATTACACGAATTATCAATCATGAAAGCGGCCAAGTTGTTCTGGACGGAAAAAACATTCGCAAAATGAAAACGAAGGAATTAGCAACACAACTCGCTATTTTACCTCAAAGTCCCGAAAGTGCGCAAGGCTTACTTGTGGAAGAATTAGTGTCCTATGGTAGATTCCCTTATCAAAAAGGATTTGGCAATTTATCGGCAAAGGATAAAGAAATGATCGATTGGGCACTAGAAGTGACGGGGACAAAGGATTTTCGACATAAAGCAGTAGATGCCCTATCTGGTGGACAACGCCAAAGGGTATGGATTGCGATGGCGTTAGCTCAAGAAACCGATATTATCTTTTTAGATGAACCAACAACTTATTTAGATATGGCTCATCAATTGGAAGTACTCGAACTGTTACATATGTTGAATGTTAAAGAAGGTAGAACAATTGTTATGGTGCTTCACGACTTGAATCAAGCCGCAAGATTTTCTGATTATATATTAGCCCTATCCCAAGGGCATCTTATTCGCGCAGGTGCACCGGAAGAAGTAATGACTACTGAAGTTTTAAAAGAAGTGTTTAACATTGACGCTGTCATAGGTAAAGATCCTCGTACAAACAAACCAATATGTTTAACTTACGATTTAATTAAAGGAGAATAGAAAATGAAAAAATGGTTGTTAGCTTTAGTTGCTGTTTTAGTACTCGCTCTAGCTGCTTGCAGCGGTAGTGATGGGGAAAAGAATTCCGGAAATTCATCAGAAGACAAAAAACAAACAGAAACATCTTCAGATACAATTATATATGAATCAAGTAAAGGTCCAATAGAAGTACCGGCCAATCCAGAACGGGTTGTTGTACTTTCGTCATATGCAGGGGATCTGATTCAACTAGGAGTAAATATTGTAGGTGTTGACTCTTGGTCTGCGAATAATCCTAATTTTGAAGAACAGTTAAAAGATGTACCAGTCGTTTCAAACGAAGATTTAGAAAAAATAATTGAATTAGAACCAGATTTAATTATTGGCTTAGATAATATTAATAATGCTGATAAATTAAAAGAAATTGCACCAACGGTTTTATTTACTTATGGAGAGTATGACTACTTGCAGCAACATATTGAAGTTGGTAAAGCGGTAAATAAAGAAGCAGAAGCTACAGCTTGGGTTGAAGATTTTAAAAAACGTGCAGCTGATTTAGGTGAAAAAATAAAAGCTAAAATTGGTGAAGACGCTACCGTTACCGTTGTGGAAAACTATGAAAAACAATTTTATTTATTCGGTGATAATTGGGGCCGTGGTACAGAAATACTTTATCAAGCAATGGGCTTAAAAATGCCACAAAAGGTGCAAGATGTCGCTTTAGAACCAGGATATTTTGCCATCTCCCAAGAAGTATTAGGGGATTATGCTGGGGATTTTATTGTGATGAGCTTAGTATCTGAAGGACAAGATACGAGCTTTGTAGATGCAGATTGGTATAACGAAATTGACGCAGTGAAAAATGGTCACACTTTTGTAGCAGATGGTCAAAGATTTTACTTTAATGATGCCCTTTCATTGGACTACCAGTTATCATTCTTTGAAGAATCTTTTTTAGGAAATAATTAATTAGAGAGAGAAGTAATGTGATGAAATCATCTCATAAAATTTCTTTTTTCGTAAAACTATTTTTAGCGGTTTGTATCTTGTTTGTCATTGCATTTTTAGCTATAACGAACGGTGCTGCTCATACAACTTTAAGTGATGTATGGGATGCGATGGTTGCGAAAGAAGAAGGACAATATTATTCAGAACTTAGAGAAATAAGATTTCCTCGAACAATTGCTGCCTTTTTTGTAGGTAGCGCCCTTGCCGTTGCGGGTGCTATTATGCAAGGAATGACGCGAAACCCGATTGCCGATCCTGGACTGTTCGGTTTAACTTCAGGTGCAAATATGATGCTGGCAATTACCCTTGCCTTTATACCATCTGCTTCCAATTTGATGATCATGTTTGCCTGTTTCATGGGAGCGGCCATTGGGATGAGCATCGTATACGGTATTGGTATGACAACAAAAGGCGGATTATCTCCTATGAAGCTTGTTTTAGCAGGAGCAGCTGTTACCGCCTTTTTACAAGCCATTGCTGATGGAGTAGGAATACTATTTGAAATTTCCAAAGATGTATCGATGTGGACTGCTGGGGGATTAGTTGGAACAACATGGACGTCATTACTCATTGTTCCATTTATTGCTTTAGGTCTTATCGTAGGCATTTTCATTAGTAGACAATTAACGATTTTAAGTTTAAATGAAGAGGTTGCTGTTGGATTAGGACAAAACACAGTCTTTATCAAAACGGTGATGATGGTTGTCGTCGTTATTTTAGCAGGAGGGGCCGTTTCATTAATAGGTAACTTAGCCTTTGTCGGTTTAATTATTCCTCATATTGTTCGAGCAATTGTAGGTCATGATTACCGATTGATTATCCCGATGAGTATTATCGTTGGTGGTGCTTTTATGACATTAACTGATTTCATTAGTCGAGTTATAAACGCCCCATTTGAAACACCAGCCGTATCCTTAATCGCTTTAATCGGTTTACCGTTCTTCTTAGTTTTAGTGCGAAAAGGGGGACGTGAAATTGGCTAATATTCATAGAAAGAAATTTCGGATTTGGTTTATTTTCTTCTGCCTTTTATTTGTTGCGGCTATCCTTTGTGGTATTTCTATGGGAGCTTCTTCCGTATCTATTACGAGAATTATTCCTACTTTTTTAGGACAGGGAACTTTTAAAGAAGAATTCGTTTTATTTTCAGTTAGATTACCCCGTGTCATTATATTAGCATTAGGAGGCCTCGCATTAGCAGCCGCTGGTACGATATTCCAAAGTGTTACCCGGAATGATCTAGCTGACCCTGGCGTAATAGGTGTAAACGCTGGGGCTGGAGTCGGCGTGACCGTATTTTATTTATTCGCGAGTACAAACCTTCAACAATATGTATTTATGTTGCCGATAGCTGCTTTTTTTGGAGCGCTTTTGACAGTAGGATGCATCTATTTATTTAGCTTTGAAAAGGGGCAAGGAATTCAACCTTTCAAACTTGTTCTAGTTGGTGTTGGATTTGCTACTGCCCTTTCAGGTTTAATGGTGTTACTCATGTCCACAGCCGAAAGAGCGGATGTTCAATTTATTTCAAAATGGCTCGTAGGAAACATTTGGGGTATTGATTGGCCTTACCTTTGGGCATTGTTACCATGGTTCATTCTTTGTTTACCGATTCTATTTTATAAAGTGAATGTTTTAAATGTTTTATCGATGAAGGAATCGACAGCTATTGGCTTAGGTGTGAATTTAAACAAGGAACGAGTGCTATTATTATTCCTAGCTGTTGCCCTTGCTGGTTCAGCTGTTGCAGTTACAGGTGCGATCAGCTTTATCGGATTAATGGCTCCCCATATTGCCAAAAAATTGATTGGGCCAAAACATCAATATTTTTTACCAGTTGCTCTTTTAATTGGTGCTACATTATTAGTTATAGCAGATACGATAGGGAGAATACTTTTATCATCCGCTACGATCCCTGCTGGACTAGTTGTGGCGTTTATTGGGGCCCCGTATTTTATTTTTTTACTAATTCGAAATAAATAATTGATGAGAAGTTGTTCTAAAATGGACAACTTCTTTTTTATACTATAGTGAACTTCTATTTTAGGAGGAAAAATCGTTGTATAAATGGAAAAGTTTTAAATAATTAGTTCTATCTTGTCCAATTTTTCTTACACTAAAGTAAGAAGATGAATTGAGGTGAAAAAGATTGGCAAAAAAATGGGGAATTGCAGCAATTATTTTGTATGCAGTTTACGCTTTGGCTATGTATTTTTACATATTTCATATTAGTTCAGGCGGTATACCTGATGCGATTAAAGGAACCGTTGCGGATCCGCAAACATTTATGACCGAACGTGAACTATACTTAAGTGATGAATATTCGAAAATCCGAAACTTCCTCTTTTTTGTAGTGACTCCCTTTGAATGGCTAATGTATATTTTGATTTTATTTATGGGACTTTCAAAGGTGTTTGAAAAATGGGCAGATGTTGGTAAGTGGAAAGTTATTCAAAATGGTGCTTATTTGTTTCTATTATATTTATTTACGACGGTAGTCTTTTACCCAATCGATCTATATCGATATTGGTTAAGTAAAGATTACGGCATCGGTACCCAAACATTCGCATCTTGGATGAGGGATTACGTGTTGGATTTTTGGATTAATTTTGGGACAACTTTAATCGTTGTTTTAGTTTTATATTGGTTAATACGAAGAAGTGCTAAGAGATGGTGGTTATATGCATGGCTTTTAACCATTCCGTTTGCGATTTTTATGATGTATATTCAACCGGTTGTGATTGATCCACTTTATAATGATTTCTACCCGCTCCAAGATAAAGAGTTGGAAGAAAAAATATTAGCCCTTGCTGATAAAGCAGATATTCCGTCAGAACATGTCTTTGAAGTGAACATGTCCGAAAAAACGAATTCATTGAACGCTTATGTGACGGGGATAGGGGATAATTCAAGAATTGTTTTATGGGATACAACGTTAAAAAGTTTAACAGATGAAGAAATATTATTTATTATGGCGCATGAAATGGGTCATTACGTTGAAAAGCATATTTATGTCGGTATGGCTTCCTATATCTTTTCGATTTTAATTGGCTTATGGTTAATCTCTAAAATTATGCCATGGTTAATACGAAAATTTGGAACGATATTAAAAATAGACAATATGAAAGACATCCATTCATTGCCGCTCATGCTATTGTTAATATCCTTTTTACTATTTTTATCTAATCCGATTTCCAATTATATTTCCCGTTATCAAGAAACGAGGGCAGATGAATATGCGATGGAGTTAACAGATGATCCTGAGGCTGCCGTTAGTACATTCCAAAACCTAGCAAAGGCAGGATTGAGTGAAGTGAATCCTCCATTATTAGTGAAATTGTTCCGTTATACGCATCCACCAATGTTGGAGCGAATTAATACCGTTGCTAAATTTGCGTCAAAGGAATCGACGGAATAAGGAATATAAAAAAGAGGCTGGGACAAAACCCACCTCTGAAATGAAAAGCCGGTGAAATTTTACGATAAGTAAAATTTCACCGACTTTGATTATTTTAAATAAAAAATAAGGACCACTTCTGATAAAATTAAGTCACCACAACAAAATTATACAGAAAGAA
>NZ_JBIQFG010000070.1:0-8772 GCF_045369345.1 Ureibacillus sp. 179-F W5.1 NHS
TTTTATCAGAAGAGGTCCTTATTTTATTGTAAAAAATTCAAAGCCGGTGAAATTTTACTTTTCGTAAAATTTCACCGGCTTTTTTTATTTAGAGGAGGGTTTTGTCCCAGCCTCTTTTTTATATCATATATTCTTTTAACTTTCTTCGCATTAATTTATTTGAGCCGTTTCGTGGAAGGGATGGGACAAAATAAATATATTTCGGTATTTTATACTTTCCTAACTTCCCTTTACAAAATTCAAGTAGTTCTTCTTCCGTAATTGTAGAATGAAGAACAACAAATGCTGCCGGTACTTGTCCCCAAATCTCATCTTCTACACCACATACTCCAGCCTCTCGAACCGCTTCATGACTCATTAATACGTTCTCTATTTCAGCTGGGTAAATATTTTCTCCCCCTGAAATAATTAAATCGGAGCGACGGTCAAGTACATATAAATACCCTTCCTCATCTAAGTAACCAATATCTCCTGTATGTAACCAACCATCAATAGTGGAGCTTTTGTCAGAAAAACGACCAATATAGCCAGGAGTTACATGGGGACCTCGAATTAAAATTTCCCCTTCTTCATTAGCCATCGTTGCATTAGCTATTTTAATTTGATTGAAAAATAGTGATTTTCCAGCAGAACCTATTTTTCTTAATGCATCTTTGTTAGATAAAGTAGCTGTTTGGGAGGATGTTTCTGTCATACCGTACGTTTGAGAAACAAGTAAATTTAATCGGTGGGCCCGCTCAAGATAATGTATAGGAACAGGGCCTCCCCCTGCAAGAATTAACTTAAACTTAGGAGATGCTTGACTGCCCTTTTCTTCTAAGCCTTGAAGTATACGCTCTAACATCACCGCCACAACGGACATGTGGGTCACATTTCCTTTGGCGATATCATTGACACATTTTTCTTTATCAAATTTTTTGTACAACTTTACTTGATTGCCATAAAGTAATGAACGAACCAAAATCGAAAATCCACTTATATGGAATAAAGGGACTACGCACAGCCACACATCATCTTCAGAAAGGCCAATATTTAGCACAGATGATAATGCACTTGCCTGATGATTACCGACGGTTTGACGAACCCCCTTTGGAAATCCTGTCGTACCTGACGTATACATAATGGATGTTGTTTGATCATCTGGCCATTCATGTCGAATATTAATAGATGTCGCTTCACTATTTTCGATTGTTGTAAATAAAAGATGGGGCGTATTATCAGGTAAGAGAGAAATATCCTCGTCATCAACTAAAACCATTTCTACTCCAGCATCTTCTATTTGATATTGTAATTCTTCCTTTGAAAGCTTACGATTGAGCATGACCATTTCACATTGTAGGTGCATGCATGCATACATGATAAAAATAAGGCGCGGTTGACTCGGTCCCATAATGGCAACACGACTGTTCTGTTGAATACCTAATGTTGCTAATTGTTTCGCTCTATGGACTGAAATATTTTTTATTTCTTCGAATGTCCATGATTGGTCTTCAAATATTAATGCACGTCGAGTCGGTGTTAAATGTGCACGTTGTAAAATCCAATTCGGATTCATATCCATTCCTCCAGTACATTGCAATACTATTTTAACTCTATAGGGCTAGCTATTCAAAAAGTAAAGAAACAACCTGTTTATAGCCCTTATTTATATGTAGGTTATAATTCTTATCTTTCCTATTCTGTTCTTTTCCATATAAAAAAGCAAGAGAATCGAGATTCTCTTGCTTCCTATTTCAATCTTTCCTATTAAGGGAATCTTGGGAACTGACCGAAGTCTGGTTTACGTTTTTCTTTAAATGCATCGCGGCCTTCTTTTGCTTCGTCGGAAGTATAGTAAAGAAGTGTAGCGTCTCCGGCAAGCTGTTGGATACCTGCTAAACCATCAGAGTCTGCATTAAATGCTGCTTTTAAGAAACGTAATGCCATTGGTGATAATTCAAGAATTTCTTCACACCATTTAACCGTTTCATCTTCTAATTGTTCTAATGGAACAACTGTATTTACTAAGCCCATTTCAAGTGCTTGTTGTGCATCATATTGACGACATAAGAACCAAATTTCACGAGCTTTTTTATGACCTACGATACGTGCTAAATAACCTGCACCATATCCACCGTCAAATGAGCCTACTCGAGGGCCAGTTTGACCGAAACGAGCATTTTCAGCTGCAATTGTTAAGTCACATACGATATGTAATACGTGACCACCACCAATTGCATAACCTGCTACCATTGCGACAACCGGTTTTGGAATTTTACGAATTAATGTTTGTAAATCTAAAACATTTAAACGTGGAATATTGTCTTCTCCGACATATCCACCATTTCCACGAACTTTTTGGTCTCCACCTGAACAGAAGGCAAGGTCACCTTCACCTGTTAAAATAATAACACCTACACGTTCATCATCACGTGCGCGTGAAAATGCATCAATCATTTCTGCAGTTGTTTTTGGACGAAATGCGTTACGCACTTCTGGACGGTTAATCGTAATTTTTGCGATACCGTTGTAAAACTCATACTTAATATCTTCGTAAGTATGTAAAGTTGTCCACTCACGTGCCATGTATATACCCCCTTATTGATTATCAAATACGATGACGTATTTGTTGCAATGGATTGCAACTTATTGCGGCAAGATGTTTAGGATTTTGTACTAAGTTATCATTAGGCTAAGCAAAGCTAGTGATAAAACTTATCCAGTCGTCCCATTAAACTCTATAGCATCCTTTACTATTGTAGCAAATTGTTTAGGATTTTCCACATGAATTGCATGTCCAACATTTTCAACTAATCGAAGTTCCGCAAAAGGCAATCGCAGTTTCATTTCTTGAGCAATGTTACAAAACTTTTCGTCTAACATTCCTGTTATAAGTGTAACTGGCCTATTAAGTTGATCCAGCTGGTCCCATAAGGATTGCTGCGCCCCTGTTCCCATTCCTCTTAGACTGTTTGCAAGACCGATTTCAGATTGGGACAACCTTTCTTTCCGAACAGCTTGTTGTACTGCTATCGGTAAATTTTTTTGCGAATGAAATAACGGAATGTTTTCCCATTTTTGAACAAAAGATTGAAGTCCATTTTGTTCAATACTTTTCGCTAGTTCTTCATCGGCTTTTCTTCTCGCCATTCTCTCTTCTTCCGTTTTTAATCCGGGAGAAGCACTTTCTAAAATTAACTGTTGGATTCTTTCCGGAAACTTAACGGTATAAGAAAGAGCTACACGACCACCTAAAGAATAGCCGATTAAAATAAATTGATTTAGCTTCAACTGATAAAAAAGATTTTCTAAAATCTCAATTTGTTCTTCCATTGAATAATGTGACACATCTTCTGGAGCTTCCGTTTGACCATGTCCAACTAAATCAATGGCAACAAGCCGATAGTCAGAAAATTGCGAAGCCGTTTTTCCCCATGTTTTAACGGTTCCAGTAAAACCATGGAGTAGGACGATTGTTTCCGTTAAATGCTCATTCCATATTTGAATATTTACGTTAATGCCACGGGCTTGTAAAATCATTGCTCCAACTCCTCGTGAATTCGTTGCCAAAGCTTACGATGGGCAGCGACATTTTCCTCACGATTCGTAAAGATTTCAACTAAACGTAACGGCTTTGCCTTTGGTTGTTCAAATAATGGCGATAGCTCGTCCAAAGTATGAATTGAAAGATAGTCCATATCATACATCTTAGCTATTTCAGCAAATTGTAAAGATGTTGGTGTACCAAATAAATCTTCATAATACTCTTTTACAGTGGCTTGGGATAAATATGAAAAGATTCCCCCACCATCATTATTAAAGACAATCACATTTATATTACATGGCTGATAACGAGTAGCAATGAATGCACTCAAATCATGTAAAAAGGCTAAATCGCCAATAAATAAATACATTTCTCGATTTGGTCTACCTTGACTAAAACCGATAGCGGTTGACATTACACCATCAATCCCATTTGCACCACGATTTGCAAATACTTGAATATCTTTTGCAGTTGGTAAAAGGAATGTATCGATATCACGAATTGGCATACTGCTGCTTACAAATAAATCACTCTGACTCGGAAGCTTTTCTAAAAACATACGAACCATTGCCCCTTCATCGGATTCATTGGCACTGTAATTTTCAATATGCTTTTTCGCGATTGTCTCCCCTTTTTGCCACTGTTTTACATATTCTTCATTAATACGATTGCCACTTATATTTAACTCATTTAACCACTTTCCAATGGATGCATGAATAAAGTGGGTAGAAACCGCAGCTGAGTCACGGAACATAGGATCTTCATCAACTACTACATAATGAGTTGGCTCAGTTTCTGTTAAAAAAATCGTTAGAAATTTAGATACAGGTTGAGCACCAAAACGAATTACTGTATCAGCTGCAACCTGTTGTTTAAATGGTCCGCTTTTTAATAATGCGTCATATGTAGTAATAATATAAGGCTCACAATCCGCTGGAACGTTCGTTCTCAAGTTTGAAAGACTTTCAATTAACACTGGCCATTTCAATGTACGAATAAAGGACCAAATATATTGTAAGTCAGTACCTAATGCTAATTCTCCGACGACGATAAAACCTTTTTGCGTTTGGCGAATAATTCCTTCTAACGTGTCCTTTGCCATTTCAGAAGGTGTTACTTCTCCTACATAGCTGTTTTGAAAAGATGGAACGGGAAGTTCTTCTTTAAAATCAATTAGTAAAGGCTCACGGAATGGAACGTTAAAATGAACCGGTCCATAGGGTGCTGTTGTTGCAATATTTACTCCTCGAGCTATATGACGTTCTATATGTGGTAACGTTTGTTTAGCATCATCTGGAATTGGAAATTCAGCGCTCCACTTTACCCTTTCTCCATACAAATTCAATTGATTGATTGCTTGAGGTGCTCCAACTTCCCTCAATTCGTGGGGGCGATCTGCCGTAATGACGATTAAAGGTACTCGGGCATATTTTGCTTCAACAATTGCTGGATAATAGTTTGCAGCTGCTGTACCTGACGTACATAATAGTACTACTGGTTTAGCTTTTGCTTTCGCAATTCCTAAAGCGAAAAATGCTGCTGAACGTTCATCAACTTGTCGATAAATATTTAAATTTTTCGTCGAAGCAAACGCATAAGCAAGAGGTGTAGAACGAGATCCAGGACTTATTACTACATCTTCTACACCATTTTGCATAAGTGAAGCAACCATTTTATAAACGTAATTTGTTAATATTTCTCGATTATTCATGTAGTTGTCCTCCTAAAGCACGTAACATCGGACGGAACTTCACTAATGTTTCTTCATATTCCGAAATTGGTTCGGAATCAGCAACAATACCGCCGCCAGCATATAAAAATGCCGTATTTTCTTTTAATGCAGCAGAACGAATCGCCACAATAAATTCTCCATTTCCTTCTGCATCCATCCAACCTAATGGAGCCGCATATAATCCTCGATTCATCGACTCATATTGGCGAATAATCGAAAGCGCTTCCTGACGAGGTACGCCCCCTAATGCAGGAGTAGGATGTAAATGTTTAACAAGTTGTAATATCGTTGCATCTTGTTTTAATACCCCTTCAACCGGCGTATAAAGATGTTGAATATCACGTATTTTTAACAGTTTCGGTTGCTTTGGAACCTTATATTGAATGCAATTTTGTTCAAAAGTATGAGCAATCATATCGACCACATAGCGATGCTCTCCTAAGTTTTTTGAATCCGCTAAAAGACTTTCTCCCAATGCATTATCTTCTTCAACGGTTTTACCACGTTTAATCGAACCTGCTACACATGAAGAAAAAGCGTTACCTTTCTCAACTTTTACTAATCGTTCTGGAGAAGCACCAAAGAATAAAAGTTTGTCACGTTCTAATCCAAATAAATAGCTTTCGGGCTGCTCGCTTATTACGTGGGATAACACTTGGGGAGCTGTTAAAATGTCATCAAATTGCATTTCTAAAGTACGCGCAATGACCACCTTTTCAGCTTCGTTATTTTTAATTAAATTGGTTACCGTTGCAATCGTTTTTAAATAATCTTCTTTATAAACTTCTCGATAATTCGTCATTACCGGTTTATCATACATTTTTAACTCTTTTACTTGAGCTGCATGAATCAATTGATCCCGCTCTTTTCGTAATAAATCAAACTCTTCTATGCAATTTTCATTCTTCGTAACTAAATGAATGCTTACATATGCTTTATCATCCCGAATGACAAGCTGATAAGTCGCTATTGCAAAATAGCTTTGGGGAAAACCGTTCCATTCCCCCTCTTTCATATTGTTCGGGTCAAAAGTAAATCCACCAAATAAAATCGGTTGTTGTTCACTTTCTTCCTTTACAATATTTTTCGTTAAAGCTTTCCATTCTTTTTCAATGAAATCAAAACGTTCATCATTTGCATTGTTTTCTATTTTATATGCATGTCCTAATCCGACTAATGTGAACGTTTTCTCACGGTTTTGCCAGAAAAACCGTTGTCCTTTATATTGTTTCTCCCCTGCTGCAAAGAATGCAAGGGCCGATAATCGGTTAACTTCAATCGTTTCAATATAGAAGGTTAATGTCGAATTGACTGTTCCCACTTCTACTTCAGTGGTTTGTAACCACTTCTGATGCATGAATTTTCCCTCCAACAAAGGCAATTTTGCCATAAAAATAACAGACAATTAAATATCTGCTTGTTTAAATAATCTTTTCGAATCACTCGATATCTATTCTATCATATCATTTTTTTCTTATATACAATATCGATATTCCTTACCGCCTTCATTTTTAATATGTAAAATTGACTAATTGATTCCATTAAAAAAAAGCGTAAGATCTATTTCTCACGCTTTCCAATCCCCATTACGTAATTTCTAAATCCTTTACTTGCCATCATCTGAACTTCCTCAATTGAATAAGTATTCAACAAGGCATTAATAAGATTCTGATATTCACTAGCATTAGATAGCTTTTCAATCGCTAAAGGATCCATTCCATCAAAATCTGACCCAAAGCCTATCGATTCAACCCCTACTAAAGAAGTTAAATGTTGAATATGTTTAAGAAGTTCATTTATCGTCGTAGTTTCTTTAGCTGGTTCGATAAAAGGAGGATAAAAAACGACATGAATTCTTCCTCCATTTTGAACTAATGCTTTAATTTGCTCATCTGTGAGATTTCTAGGATGGTCACAGATGCTTCTAGCATTACAATGACTGGCAATGATATGTTTTGCTAAAGGGAGTACTTCATAAAAACCTTGTTCATTTAAATGGGCCACATCAAGTAGAATATCATGTTGATTTAATAATTGAATGACTTCATGGGCAAAGGGTTTTAAACCTTTTGAAGGGGCTTCAGACGTCCCATATGCAACAGCATTTTCTTCATTCCAAGTAAGTCCAACAATTTTAACTCCTGCATCGATTAAATGTTGAAGCTTTCCTATATCTTCTCCAATACAATCGCAACCTTCAAGACTTAAAACGGCTCCGATTTCTCCTTCTTTCAGTTCATCTAATTGTCTCCAATCCGTAATGTGTACCATCTCGGATTTGCTTAATACTTTTGTATGGAATGCCTCTATTTGACGGGCTGCTTCTAAAAACTTTTCTTTTTGAGGGACATTGGGATGAATAAAAATCGCAAATACTTGAACTTTCACTTTTCCAGCTTGTAAATAGTTTAGATTCGCATGTAGCCTATTATCATTTTGAAAATCGACCGCTTCTAATCTCGTTAATTTCTCCAACACATCACAATGCAAATCAATAATATCCACTTTTCTCCCGCCTATCCATTGTTTTTCTATATTGTATAGGAAAATGGATAGTTCTTGCTATAGATGAAGGAACAATTATTCATTTTATTGTAGACGATCTCGAATAGATGTTTCTTGATTATTTTGATGAATAATCTCCTGCGGAACATCCTGCGGACTATCAGATGACGGGTATTCACCAGAACCATCCTCAAAATCGACCGTTAATAATGATTTATGTGTAAGTTCATTCATAATTTCTTCTTCCACTGGTCGAGTTTCCATATCAATTTTTTCATGACTATGTTCTTTACAAGTCAATGTCGTAGGAACTGCCTCTAACCTCTCAAATGGAATTTCTTTTTGACATACTTCACATTTTCCATATGTTCCATTTTCCATTGCATTTAACGCAGCCTCTATTTTTTCAATACTTTCTTGTTTAAAATCATCCATTGCATATTCTGTTAATTGCGATGTTAAATCAGAAGCATTATCTCCAGGGTGATTATCATAATTGGATAATTCCGTACGATCTATATCATCGTGGGTTTCTAAACCTTCTTTTAAATCCTTCAATTCCTCTAATAAATTGTTTTTTAATTGTTCCATTTGTGATTGATTCATTTATTTTAAACCTCCTTCTATCTATTAATTAAGGTTCACCTAATTTAGCCTTTTCAAACGTAAAATATTGTACAACAATGAGAAATTCTTTCATTTTAAACAAAAAACACTCTCAAGATAATGTTTATCTTGAGAGTGTTTAGTAATGACCCGTACGGGATTCGAACCCGTGTTACCGCCGTGAAAGGGCGGTGTCTTAACCACTTGACCAACGGGCCTAACACAAAATTATGTATGGCGGAGAAGGAGGGATTTGAACCCTCGCGCCGGTTACCCGACCTACACCCTTAGCAGGGGCGCCTCTTCAGCCTCTTGAGTACTTCCCCAATATGGCTCCGAAGGTAGGACTCGAACCTACGACCGATCGGTTAACAGCCGATTGCTCTACCACTGAGCTACTTCGGAA
>NZ_JBIQFG010000071.1:0-8585 GCF_045369345.1 Ureibacillus sp. 179-F W5.1 NHS
TAGTTCATTGAAGAAAATAGAAAAACCCCGAATAGGTCCACTTTTTTTAAAGTGTCCACTATTCGGGGTTCAGTTCATTTATTTATTCCATCCCTTTTCTTTAAATCTGGAAATGGCTTCAATTCGGTTACCTACCCCGAGCTTATCTAATATTGTGGAGATATAATTTCGAACTGTACCAGCTGAAAGGTACAACTCAGCTGCTATTTCCTTCGTTGTCTTTCCCTTTGCCACAAGTTCTAATACTTGGCTTTCTCTTTCTGTTAAAGGATTTTCACTTTCATCTTCGTAAACAAAATCTACTAGTTCAGGTGCATAAATACGCCGTCCATCCATAATCACTCGAATCGAATGAACTAATTCTTCGATAGGGCTATCCTTTAATAAGTACCCTCGCACACCCGCTTTTCTTGCCCGTTCAAAATACCCCGGTCTAGCAAATGTCGTTAAAATAATAATTTTGCATGTTGTATTTTCCCGTAATTCTTCCGCTGCATCTAAACCTGTTTTGACTGGCATTTCAATATCCATAATACAAATATCCGGTTTTAACTCATGCACTAATTCAATCGCTTCTTCTCCATTTTTAGCCAAGCCGACTACTTCCATATCATCTTCTAAATTCAGTAACGAATTCATCGCTCCAAGTAACATCCCTTGATCTTCAGCTATCACAATGCGAATCAAGTTAATCACTTCCTTTCTGATGGGTAATAGTTAATGGCACACTAATTAAAACTTCCGTACCCTTACGATTTTCAAAAGTAACCGTACCATTAATAAATTCAAGTCGTTCTTGCATACCTCTTAACCCATTTCCAATTAAGTTTAACTTCTCGTTAAACCCTTTCCCATTATCAAAAATCGTTAATAACACTTCATTATGATTTTGTTCTATCGTTATTGTACATTTTTTTGCATTACTATGTTTCACTACATTCGTAACTGCTTCTTTTAAACACATACTTAAAACACTCTCGACTAAAACAGGAAGTTGTAACTCTTTACTATCTCCATTAATTTCATAGTCAATTTCAGCTGCTTTTAAAATTTCTTTTACTCTAATTAACTCTTCATGAAGCTTCGTTGCCCGCATATCTGACACAAGTTCCCGAACTTCCTTTAACGCTATACTTGCTGTATGACGAATATCTTTAATTTCTTGAATTGCTTGTTCTGGATTTTTTGTCACAAGTCGACTAGCTAAATCACTTTTCAAACCAATCATTGAAAGTTTTTGCCCTAATGTATCATGAAGGTCACGGGCGATACGTTGACGCTCTTCGTGAATAATCAATTCCGCAATACGCTCGTTAGCTGTTTCAAGTTGACCTTGCAATTTCTCCCGTTTGTTTCGGCTATATAATGTGAAGGGCAATAAGACCACCCCTACAACTGTAATAATGATAAAAGGTGTTTGAGATAAAAATAAATTTAAATCAATAAAGTACCCTGCCACAATCGATAAAATCGTAAAGCCAATATGTAAACCATACATAATGTAAAAACCAACCGGATTACGAATATTTCCGATGAAAAAGGCGGTAAATAATGATAAATACACATAACCAAACATTAATGTCATGGCAATATTTAAAACCATTTCAAAACTAACCCACATATAAACTAAGCCATTTTTAGCATTAAAAGAAAATCGGTGGGATAAGAAATAAAGCAAAATTAAAATGACTCCTATGTTTATTTGAACAAAGGAAAAAGACTTAATAATGAAATAAAAGGGCAAAATACAAAAAATAATCCATACATAAATACTGATCCATGGATTTTTCGGTAAAATTGTATACCAGCTGTGCATGACATTCCTCACACTTCTTATAGTTTCGAATCTTTACTATCGGTTTTATTATCATTATAACAAAATCACGGTGTTGCTCTAAAAGACCAACACCGTAAATTTTTACACCCTAATTTATTTTACACATAAATGATAACCCCAATGCATCTCCAACCGTTTTCCCCTATGCTTGAACCGATTTATTTTTCACTCTTGCTGTTTCATCTACTTCTTTAAATGAAACAAACTTTTTATTTTTTGGATCATATAATTTATAACGAATAGATTCAAAACTTCTTTTCAGCGTAATCGTTGTCGCCTGTTGAAGTGGCGGAATGGATTCATGGGCTGCCTCTAAATGATAATTCGGTACCCGTGGTGCCAAATGATGGACATGATGGAACCCAATATTTCCAGTCACCCATTGTAAAACTTTTGGTAATTTATAATAGGAACTACCATCCACTGCTGCTTTGACATAATCCCATTCGGAATTGTATTCAAAATACGAATCTTCGTACGTATGTTGAATGTAAAATAACCAAATGCCGAGGGATCCAGCAATAAATAAAGTAAGGCCATGCACTAATAAAAACGTTTGCCAACCAAACACGAGTATAAGCGTTGCACAAAGAATTAATAATATGGCATTCGCAAAGTGTGTGTTCATACGTTCTTTTTTCTTCGCGTCTTTTCGATTAACACGATTTAACACTAACACCATATATAAAGGACCTAACCCGAACATAACGAGAGGATTACGATATAATCGGTATGCAAAACGACCAAGCTTAGACTTCTCTAAATACTCATCCACTGTTAACATATCGATATCACCAATTCCGCGCTTATCTAAATTAGAACTAGTGGCATGGTGAATCGTATGTTCCCTTTTCCATTTTTCATAAGGAAAAGATGTTAGTATCCCCGTTATATTTCCAACTAAATCATTCGCTTTTTTACTTTTAAAAAATGAACCATGTGTACAATCGTGGAAAATGATAAACGTTCGAACAACAAAACCAGCGGCAACAATACTACAAGCTACAGTGAACCAAGGCGAAAATTGTAATAAGTAATAACCTGCACCCCAAATAACCAGTAGGGGAACAATTGTGTTGATTATCTGAAAAATACTCGTTTTTGTTTCAGACTTCGCAAAAGGCGCTACTTCTTTACGTAATTGCTTTGTTTTTTCAGCATCCGTCTTAGCCAATGAAATACCCTCTTCCTCTTTTAATATCTACAACCATTTTAAAAAAAGAGGGCGAATCTTAATAGAAGCAAACATCATAAATAACACATTACAAATGTCATATGACAACATACTAAAGAAGAAAAAGCTATCCTAAAATATTGATTTTAAGATAGCTTTATCCATATTAGCCATATGTTTATACATTGAAATATCGAGCATCTGGGTGGGCAAACACAATTGCAGAAACACTCGCTTCCGGCTCCATCATGTAACCTTCCGTTAATTGAACACCGATTTGTTCCGGCTTCAATAGTTTAAACAACTTTTCTTGATCTTCTAGATTTGGACATGCAGGATAACCAAAGGAGAAACGTTGCCCTTGATATTTTGCTGCAAAACGTTCTCGCATTGTAAAATCAGTTGCATCAGGGAAGCCCCAGACGTCACGTATTTCCTGATGAATCCTTTCCGCAAAACCTTCTGCCAACTCTAATGCCGTTGCAAGGAGAGCATGACTTTCTAAAAATTTACCATCTTTCTTTAATTCGTCTGCCACATTTTTCACGCCATGACCTGCCGTTACAACCATTAATGCGACATAATCCATCTCGCCGTTTTCTACCGTTTTCAAAAAGTCGGCTAAGCATAGAAATGGCGCTTCTTTCTGACGCGGAAAATGGAATCGTTCAATTTCAGTATTACGATCTTCCGGGCTATAAATGACCACATCATCTCCATCTGCCTGGGCAGGGAAAAATTGATACATACCTGATGGTGTTAATAAATCAGAACGTAAATAATCATTTACTAATTCATGGAGTTCGGTCGCCCTTTCATCCTTTTCAGCTAAAAGTTTTTCCACATTTCCCTTTAGCCCTAAATGATGCCCTATTAAAGTACGCATATTCACATATGGGTGTAAATGGGCTACTGAATAGTTTCGTTTAATATGTTGCACTAAATCCTTCGGTATATAAACTGGAGCATCCCGAACTGTTCGAACAGGCTTTTCCATCACGGTTACTTGGGGACGAGCTGCTCGTTTTTCATCAGCAAGAAGTCGTTTTTCACGAGATTGTTGAAGTTCTTGAATAAACGATTCCCGCTCATGCACATCCATTAAACGGTTCGCATGATCCAATCCTTGCATAGCATCCTTCGAATAAATGACTGGTCCATCATATTGGGCGGCAATTTTCGTTTCCGTAAAACGTTTCGATAATGCAGCCCCACCAACTAAAATCGGCACATGAATACCCGCTTCTTTAAAGTCTTGTGCTGTTAACACCATTTGTTGAGCAGATTTTACAAGCAACCCAGAAAGCCCTACAAAATCAGGATTTTCCCTTCTAATTGCTTCAATTAATTCCGCCGGTGTCACTTTAATTCCGAGGTCCACGACTTTATAGCCGTTATTGCTTAAAATGATGTCCACTAAATTTTTTCCAATATCGTGTACATCCCCCTTTACCGTTGCTAAAACGACTTTCCCTTTTCCTGAGCTATCTTCATTTTTCTCCATATACTGTTCTAGGTGGGCTACAGCTGCTTTCATTACACCTGCGCTTTGTAATACTTCCGCAACGATTAGTTGGTTATCATTAAATAGACGACCTACCTCTGCCATCCCAGCCATTAACGGACCGTTAATAATGTCCAATGGAGTATCAAATATCTTTCGCGCTTCTTCTAAATCGGGAATTAATCCTTCCTTTGTTCCTTCAATAATGTAATAAGCGAGTCGCTCCTCCACCGTGTCCGGAATATTTGCCACAGACTTTTCCTTTTTCTTATCCCGATAAAAATCTGTAAATACCGCCAATGTTTCATCGTTAGTACGGAAAATTAAATCGTTAGCTAATTTAATTTCTTCTTCCGGAATCGATGCATAGCGCTCTAATTTTTCCGTGTTTACGATGGCGTAATCTAAACCTGCTTGAGTGCAATGATATAAAAACACTGCATTTAGAATTTCCCGTCCTACAGGAGGTAACCCAAAGGATACATTACTTATCCCTAATACCGTCAATGTATTTGGATAATTTTCTTTTATTAATCGAATCCCTTCAATCGTTTCCTCAGCAGCGCCTATATATTGTTCATCACCTGTACCGACTGGGAATACTAATGGATCAAATATTATATCTTCTGGAGCAAGCCCCCATTTTTCTGTTAATAATTGATAGGACCGAGCTGCCACTTCTAATTTACGCTGGCGATCAACGGCCATCCCCTTTTCATCAATCGTCCCGACAACAACGGATGCGCCATATTTTTTTACAATCGGCATGACGGCGTCGAAACGTTCTTCCCCGTCTTCCAAGTTAATCGAGTTAATAATGGCTTTCCCTTGGGAATATTTCAAAGCTTCTTCTATTACGTGTTCATCTGTGGAGTCGATCACTAAAGGGACCTTTACCTTTTTTACAACCTCTTCCATAAAATTACGCATATCTTCTAATTCATCTCGGTCTGGATTCGCTAAACAAACATCAATTACATGAGCACCATTTTTCACCTGTGCACGGGCAATTTCAGCAGCTTCCTCAAATTTCCCTTCAATAATTAATCGTTTAAATTTACGAGAACCGATGACATTCGTTCTCTCCCCGATAAACAGCGGGCGCATAGAATCGTCATATTGGAGTGGTTCAATACCTGATACAACATGACCATGCGTTTTTTTAGGTAATGGACGTGGCTCATATCCTTCAACCGCTGTGCGAATCGCTTGAATATGATCAGGAGTAGTACCACAACAACCACCAACTAAATTAAGCCATCCCTTTTCTGCAAAGCCTCGAAGTTTTATCGATAACGATTCAGGTGTCTCATGATAATGACCTTCCTCATCAGGCAACCCAGCATTAGGGTAGCAACTAATATAACTTGTTGATAAATCTGCTAATGAACGAATATGATCTGTCATAAACTCCGGACCTGTCGCACAGTTTAAACCGATTGAAAGAGGTTTAATATGTTCAATGGAAATATAAAAGGCTTCAATTGTTTGACCAGCTAATGTTGTACCCATTGGCTCAATCGTAGCTGATATCATAATCGGGAGTTCTTTCTTCGTTTCTCGAAATGCCTGATTGATTCCTAAAGAAGCAGCTTTTACATTTAACATATCTTGACTTGTTTCAAGTAAAAGTAAATGGCACCCAGCTTCAATTAATGCTTTCGCTTGCACATAAAAGTTTTCCGAAAGCTCATCAAAAGTAATGCCGCCTGTTACCGAAAGGGTTTTCGTAGTCGGCCCAATCGCACCCGCAACAAAACGTGGCCATTCGGGAGTAGAATATGCTTCAACTGCTTCTAACGCTAATTCAACTGCTCGTTTATTAATTTCTTCTGCCTTTTCACCAAGTCCGTATTCGTTTAAAACAAGCGGCGTTCCCCCAAATGTATTTGTACAAATAATATCTGCACCTGCTTTTAAATAACCTAGGTGAATATTTTTTACGACGTCAGGCCTTGTTAGAACTAAATTTTCATTACAACCTTCTAAAACTTCTCCACCAAAGTCTTCAGCTGATAAGTTTTCTCGTTGTAACATCGTTCCCATTGCACCATCGATAATTAATATTCGTTTTTGCAATTGTTCCTCAATCAGATGGTTAAGCATTTACTTTTACTCCTTTGTTTTGCTCATCAAGTTGTTTGATATATTGCATTAATTGAATTGTTAAATCGTAGCGTAAAAATGGCGTGATTAAATAAATTCCATTAAAACGACTAACCGCTGTATCAAGTAATTCCCTAGCAATTGCTACCCCTTCTTTAGCTTCTAGAACTTTATCACCTTCACAAGCTTCCATTCTTTCTAACACTTCATCTGATAATTTAATTCCCGGCACTTCATGGTGTAAAAATTCTGCGCTTCTAAAACTTGTTAATGGCATAATTCCAATATAAATAGGAGTATCCAAATGTTTCGTTGCTTCGTAAATTTCCTCAATTTTTTCCTTTGAATAGACAGGTTGAGAAATAAAATAATCTGCTCCGTGTTCAATTTTTTTCTCAAGCCTACTAACTGCTCTATCCAATACCCGGACATTTGGGTTAAAGGCGGCTGCGACGGAAAAATTCGCTTTTTTACGCAACACTTTACCAGAGAAGGAGATACCTTCATTTAATTGTTTTATTAGAGAGATTAACTCCATGGATGAAACATCATAGACGCTAGTAGCACCAGGGAAATCCCCAACCTTTGTTGGATCCCCTGTCACCGCTAAAACATCGTGTAGGCCAACAGCATTTAGTCCCATTAAGTGGGATTGTAATCCAATTAAGTTACGGTCACGACAAGTAATGTGTGGCATAACTCGGATATTATGTTGCAATTTTAATATAGAGCCCATTGCGATATTACTAACACGAGGAGATGCTAAAGAATTATCGGCCATCATAATGATATCCGCCCCTTCGTTATAGAGCGCCTTGGCCCCTTCCACAAAAGTATTGATTTCCAAATGTCTCGGTGTATCAAGTTCAACAATGATCGACCGTTCACGCTTTACCTTTTCATGTAACGGTTCTGCATTTCTTGGTTCCGCCTCTTGAATGACGATTTCTTGAATCGGCTTTGCTTCTTTTGTAATGATCGGGTTTAAGTTTACTAGCAACTTTTTCGCCGCTTCAATATGTTTTGGTGTCGTACCACAACAACCGCCAATTAAACGGACACCTTGGTTGCGTAGTTGCACTGCTGCTCGAGCAAAATAATCCGCTTCCGATTCGTATATTACTTTCCCTTCTTCGATAGCTAGCAATGAAGCATTGGGATAGGCGGATAAAAATGCCCTCTCTGGAAGTTCTACACCTTCAAAGGCTTGAATCGTGTGATGAGGGCCTAATCGACAATTCACCCCGACGATATCAGCTCCTATCTTTTCTAATTGTTGTAAGGCTACATTTAATTTCAAACCATTTTGTAAAACGCCAGGATCATGCATTGAAACTTGCGCAATAATTGGCATATTGGTAATGGAACGAAGCATTTTGATTGTTTCCGAAAGTTCCTTGAAGTCATAATATGTCTCTAGTAATAAACCATCAATTTGACCATCAATTAATACAGTCGCTTGTTCACGAATTGCCGTTAAAATTTCTTCAAGGGTTGTATCGCTTTTTCTTACACCGCGAATCCCTCCGATTGAACCGATGACAAATTGTCCGCCATTGGCTGCCTTTTTTGCTAGGGCAATGGCAGCCTCATTGATTTCTACCACTTTCGATTCTAGTCCGTACCGTGCTAGTTTAATGGCATTGGCACCATATGTATTTGTTTGAATAACATCCGCACCTGCTGCAATATATTCACCATGAATTTTTTCAATCACATCCGGTCTAATAATATTCATTTCTTCATGACAATTATCAAGACCATAGGAATATAAAAGTGTCCCCATCGCTCCATCAGCGGTTAACACCTTTGACTTTAACGCTTCAAGTAGTCCCATTTTTTCTCAACCCCCACCTATTACTTTCAAAAATTTCAGTTTATTTATATAAAATAAATATCCGCCTGTAAAACAGGCGGTTTTAGTAACGCCCTATAAGGGCTCCTTACTAACTGCCCCTAAAGGG
>NZ_JBIQFG010000072.1:0-7443 GCF_045369345.1 Ureibacillus sp. 179-F W5.1 NHS
ATTTTATTTCATTATAAATAAAAGTACCCTATAAGAGAGACCTTTTTTCAAGTGTCTTTCTTATAGGGTACATTTTAAATTTAGACGTCCTTTTTATTATGGATTAAGCTAAAGGGCCACCTTTTTTCAAAATATCTTCAGAAACGTTTGTGAACTTTTTGAAGTTTTCTTTGAATAAGTCTGCTAAATAAGCTGCTTTTTTATCATAAGCTTCTTTATCTGCCCAAGCTTCACGAGGATTTAAAACTTCGCTTGGTACACCTTCTACGGCAGTCGGGATATGTAATCCAAAGATTGCATCTTGTGTAGTCTCAACATTATTAAGTTTTCCATCAATAGCAGCACGAACCATTGTACGTGTATAGGAAAGCTTCATACGGTTTCCAACACCATACTCTCCACCAGTCCAACCAGTGTTTACTAAGAATACTTGAGAACCGTGTTCATCAATTTTTTGACCTAACATTTCAGCATAACGAGTTGCTGGAAGTGGTAAAAATGGTGAACCGAAGCATGTAGAGAATACTGGCTCAGGAGATGTTACGCCACGTTCTGTACCTGCTAATTTTGAAGTAAATCCACTTAAGAAGTGGTACATTGCTTGCTCTTTCGTTAATTTGCTGATTGGAGGTAATACTCCGAAAGCATCAGCTGTTAAAAATACGATTGTTTTCGGATGTCCTGCAACGGAAGGTGTAACAATGTTATCGATAAAATGAATCGGATAAGCAGCACGAGTATTTTCCGTTAATGTTACATCATCATAATCAGGAATACGAGTTTCTGGGTCAATTACAACATTTTCTAAAACGGAACCAAAGCGGATTGCGTTATAAATTTCCGGTTCTTTTTCAGCGGAAAGGTTAACCGTTTTTGCATAACAACCACCTTCGATGTTAAATACGCCATTGTCTGACCATCCATGTTCATCGTCACCAATTAACTTGCGATTGCTATCAGCAGATAAAGTTGTTTTACCTGTACCAGATAAACCGAAGAATAACGCTACATCACCAGCTTCACCAACGTTTGCTGAACAGTGCATTGACAGGATATCACGTTCTGGTAATAGGTAGTTCATAATACCGAAAATAGATTTTTTCATTTCACCAGCGTACTCAGTACCACCAATTAAAATGACTTTCTTTTCTAAAGATACAATAATGAATGTTTCGGAAGTAGTACCATCTACTGCTGGATCTGCCTTAAAGGTAGGAGCTGAAACAATTGTAAATTCAGCCACATGAGAAGCTAACTCATCTTTTGTTGGACGGATGAATAATTGATGACAGAATAGATTGTGCCATGCATATTCATTAATTACTTGGATTGGAAGTTGTGATTCTTTATCAGCTCCTGCAAACCCTTTGAATACAAATAGCTCATCTTTTTCTTTTAAATAGTTTACAACTTTAACGTAAAGGTTATCAAACACTTCAGCAGAAATCGGACGGTTTACATTACCCCAGTCGATTTTGTCTTTTGTGCTTTCTTCTTCTACAATATATTTATCTTTAGGAGAACGGCCAGTATATTTACCTGTTTCAGCACGTAAAGCGCCATCTACAGTTAATGTTGCCTCTCCACGTTCGGTAGCTTTTTCCACTAATTGTGGTACTGAAAGTTGAACATTTATATTTTCTCCGTTTAATAATTCCTTCAGTTCATTTGCAATTTCTACTGAATTCATCGATTAAATACCATCCTTTTTTAAGAATTCCCACTTGCATTGGGAGGGTTGATTAATTTCAAAAATAGTATAACACATTGATTTAAATAATCTATACTAATTCCTGAAAATTATTTTATAATTTTAAAACATTTCATGATTTAGGTAAAATCCATTGACAATTAAAGTTACTTTACGTAAGATGTTGTGTTGAACGGATACTCTTATCCCGAGCTGGTGGAGGGTCAAGGCCCTATGAAGCCCGGCAACCTGCATTTTCATTTTATAATGCGATGGTGCCAACCTGATGCAAGGGGATACCCTTGAACGATAAGAGTGAAAGGTAATGTAATGAAACGACAATTCCTTTTACTCATGCAAAAGTACTTGAGTAGAGGAATTTTTTTTTTCAATTTAGAACACAATGAAAAGGATAGTTTAACTACCTATTTTATATGTGCCTTTCTAAATCCATGTATCAAATTACGAATAAGTGAATTTCACTTGCCATAACTTTTGATGCCACTCGATAAAAACTAGATTTCAAAAATGTTCTACAATACATTTTATACGAAATCTAACACAAAAGGTAGCTAAAAATTGTTCAGAACATGTTTTTGTACATATTTCATTATACAATTACTGTCCTTTTTAACTATCTTTAAAAAGATGGAAAATTTAAGCTAAACAAAAAATATCATTGTGACGGCTTGAAGTACTAATCTTTATAAGTGGGCTAAACATGGGTAATAGAGTACCGTATCAACAACGAGGAAAGAGTCTCGCTATAAACTTAGGAGGAAATCAAATGACAAACCGTCGACTGTTTACATCAGAAAGTGTAACAGAAGGGCATCCGGATAAAATTTGTGATCAAATTTCCGATGCTATTTTAGATGCAATCATTTCTGAAGACCCAAATGCACGTGTAGCTTGCGAAACAACGGTAACAACTGGATTAGTGTTAGTTGCCGGGGAAATTACAACATCTACATATGTTGATATTCAAAGTGTTGTTCGCAATACTGTTGCGGAAATTGGCTATACACGTGGGAAATATGGATTCGATGCAGAAAATTTAGCAGTATTAACTGCTATCGGAGAACAATCTCCTGATATTGCGTTAGGTGTAGATCAAGCTTTAGAAGCACGTGAAGGATCTATGACTGATGAAGATATCGAAGCAATTGGTGCTGGTGACCAAGGTTTAATGTTTGGATTTGCATGTAACGAAACGCCAGAATTAATGCCATTACCAATAAGCTTAGCTCATAAATTAGCTCGCCGTTTAACGGAAGTTCGGAAATCAAAGGAAATTCCATATTTACGTCCCGATGGTAAAACTCAAGTTACAGTAGAATACGATGAAAACAATCATCCAATTCGGATTGATACGATTGTTATTTCTACTCAACATGATGAAGATGTAACATTGGAACAAATTCAACAAGACTTAAAAGAAAAAGTAATTAATGAAGTTGTTCCTTCTGATTTAATCGACTATGAAACAAAATACTTCATTAACCCGACAGGACGTTTTGTTATCGGTGGTCCTAAAGGGGATGCTGGTTTAACAGGACGTAAAATTATTGTCGATACGTATGGTGGTTATGCTCGTCACGGTGGCGGGGCATTCTCAGGTAAGGATCCTACGAAAGTAGACCGTTCTGCCGCATATGCTGCAAGATATGTAGCGAAAAATATCGTAGCAGCTGGTCTTGCAGAGCGTGCTGAAGTTCAATTAGCATATGCCATCGGTGTAGCTCGACCTGTTTCAATATCAGTGGATACGTTTGGTACAGGTAAAGTAGAAGAAAATAAATTAGTAGAATGGGTAAGTGAATTGTTTGATCTACGCCCAGCTGGCATTATTAAAATGCTTGATCTACGTCGTCCAATGTATAAACAAACGGCTGCTTATGGTCATTTTGGTCGCACAGATTTAGATGTCCCATGGGAAAACACTGATATCGCTCAAAAATTAAGAGAAAAGGCCGGACTTTAATTTTCTACATGAAAGAAAATTAGGCTGATTCATAGATAACAAGAAAAAATCTGCGAGATTTCTAAGGTGGTTTTTCCCACTTCAATAGAAATTAAGCAGATTTTTTTTTATTTCGGAATGAATATGTAAAAGAAAAATTAATGGAAGAAAAATTTAAATAATGTTTTAAGCATCCTTTTTACAATAGATAAAATGTATAAAACAATTAAGGAAAAAGCGAATATAAAAACATACAGAAGGATTTTTTGAAAAAACAAAATTAGTTGGTCGCTCCCTATTTCATCTAATGCAATCGATATGATGAGGGGAGTTAAAAATACGATGACCGGTGCAGTAAAAATAATAAGGCTGATTAGTAACCATTCAGATCCCTTTATAAGACGTATTACGAAGCACCCCTTCTTTATTTATATGAACAAAAAATAGAGGTAATACTTCGAAGATTTTAATAAAAAGAGTGTAACATGAAAGTTTACACTCACTTAAGAACATTATTTTTGAATTGATTTGTAGTATTGTCCCTTTTCAACGTATTCTCGGATAATGCGGTCCATATCTTCTCTATCTTCTGGGGTAACCATACGAACTACTTTTGCTGGTCTACCCATTGCTAAAGAATTAGGTGGAATTTTTTTACCCGGTGGTACTAAACTACCAGCACCGATAAATGCACCCTCTCCTATCTCAGCACCGTCTAATATAATGGATCCCATCCCAATTAATGCTCGTTTACGAATCACGCAGCTATGTAATGTTACTTGGTGGCCAACTGTTACTTCGTCTTCTATGATTAAAGGATTGTTCGGGCTTTGATGCAAACAACTTAAATCTTGAATGCTACAGCGTTTCCCGATTATAGTAGCTGATACATCCCCACGAATTACCGTATTAAACCAAATGGACGTCTCTTCACCAATTGTGACATCACCAGTAATTACGGCATTATCGGCAATAAATACAGATGGGTCTATTTTAGGATTTTTATTTTTAAATGGATAAATCATCGAAAAATACCTCGTTTCTAAGTATGATATATTATTATCGTATCAAATAAATAAAAGTATGGAAAATAATAATTGGTATATATATCCACAACTGAATAAGTAATGGGCAGGAGGGTGCGTTATGTGGAAATGGGAAGCAGATGGACAAGCAAAGGCAGTAGTCGTTATCATACATAGCGTTTTTGAACATCATCGTTGGTATGCTTGGTTAATTGAAAAACTTCGCTTAGAAGGTTATCACATTGTTATGGGAGATTTGCCAGGCCATGGCGAACATTTAAAATATTCAAAGGTTCATGACGAAACGATTGAAGAGTATTTAGATTATATTAAAAAGTTAATGGAAAGTGCTTTAACATATCAGTTGCCGGTTTTTATTATTGGTCATGGATTAGGTGGAACATTAGCTATTAGATTTTTAAAGAAGAATACAGTGGAATGTGCAGGTCTTATTTTAGCTTCGCCTTGGCTTCATTTAAAGAAAACGGCTAATTTACTTACGAATGCAATTACAAGTTTAGGAACTATAGCATCGAACAAAAAAATCTCGTTGAAGTTCGATAAAAATATGTTAACTAGAAATTTAGACGGCTACAATGAAATGGTTGATTATTTACCATATCATTCCAATGTAACGGTAAGATGGTTTAAAGATATCCATAATTTAATGAAAAATATGACGGCAGAACAGGAAGGGACATTAGCATTACCCATTTTGTTAATGGTTGCTAAAGAAGATAAAATTACTGATCCTCAGCCTGCAAGAAAATGGTTATTTAATCAAATGTCGTCGGAAATTCAATATAAAGAATGGCCGAACAGTTATCATAACTTATATCATGATTATGAACGGGAAGAAGTATTTACGTATGAGAAGGACTTTATCAATAATGTTATTCGTTCGTTAGGATACATTATTAAATAAAATGACATTTAAAGAAAAGAACTATCCATGAAATTCCTTTCGTTGGATAGTCTTTTTTTATGCGAATTCCAAATAGTAGAATAATGAAAATGAATACAATAAATTATCTTAATATTCTAACGTTTTATTTTTATAGTAATAGATAAAAATTTTTATTGAATTGAGGTTTTAATTTATGTAATATAAAGAATATTCTAAATAATAAATGAAAATGAGGTGCATCCATGATTGAGGAGATTGTTACGTGGTTAAACGATATGTTATGGGGTCCAGTAATGATTTATGGTATTTTAATCGTCGGACTACTGTTCTCCATCTTAACGAAATTTGTTCAAGTCCGAAAAATTAAGGATATGTTTGTCCTAATGTTTACAGGAGAAAAATCGGAAGCGGGTATTTCGTCATTCCAAGCTCTATCAATAGCATTATCCGGTCGAGTTGGTACGGGTAATATTGTAGGTACAGCTACAGCTATTGCTTTTGGTGGACCAGGTGCTGTATTTTGGATGTGGGTAACGGCATTTATTGGAGCATCAACTGCATATGTGGAATCAACATTAGCTCAAATTTATAAAGAAAAGAAAAATGGTGTTTACCGAGGAGGTCCAGCCTTTTATTTAGAAAAAGGTACAGGTCAGCGTTGGTTTGGGATTGTCTTTGCAATAGCTGCCATTTTAGCAGTAGCTATTTTAATGCCTGGGGTACAATCAAATGCGATTACTAGTGCGGTAAATAATGCTTTTGGTGTTGAACCGTGGATTACTGGTTTAATTGTTGTAGCGATATTAGCATTTATTATTTTAGGTGGCGTGAAACGTATTGCAAACGCAGCTCAAATTATCGTTCCTTTTATGGCTGTTGCCTATATTTTATTAGCCATTATTGTAATCATAATGAATATTTCCCTTGTTCCAGATGTATTTGCCCTTATTATTCGTAGCGCATTTAATGTTGATGCGACCTTTGGCGGGATGATTGGTGCAGCGATCGCGTGGGGTGTAAAACGTGCAGTTTATTCGAATGAAGCAGGACAAGGTACAGGACCACACTCTGCAGCAGCAGCTGAAGTATCCCACCCAGCTAAGCAAGGTTTAGTACAAGCGGCTTCTATTTATATTGATACATTATTCGTATGTTCAGCAACAGCATTAATGATATTGTTTATGGGTACATATAACACAAATGTAGGAGATGCTAATGGGGAATTAGTAGTTGAAAATGTAGCAGGGGCTACTTATTCAGAATTCACACAATTAGCCGTAAATAAAGCATTCCCTGCCTTAAATGATTTTGGTTCGATGTTTGTGGCCATTGCGCTGTTCTTCTTTGCCTTTACTACAATTATGGCCTATTATTATATTGCTGAAACGAATGTGGCGTACTTATTCACCCAGAAAAGGGAACAATTCTTTACTTGGGTCTTAAAATTTGTCCTCATCATTTCCACTTTCTATGGGGCAATCCGTACATCGGATTTAGCTTGGAAATTTGGCGATTTAGGATTAGGTTTAATGGTTTGGATTAATGTAATCGGAATACTCATATTAATGAAACCAGCTATGTTAGCGTTGAAAGATTACGAGCAACAGAAAAAAGAGGGGAAAGATCCAGTATTTGACCCTATTAAACTAGGAATTAAAAACGCAACCTTCTGGGAGAATTATAAAAAAGATAAATAAAATAAAAAGAGCGGGCAAAGGTAAAATGTACCCTATAAGAAAGACACTTGAAAAAAGGTCTCTCTTATAGGGTACTTTTATTTATGGCTCTATAATATTTGTTGGGGTTTAAAAAAATTTCATAAATAAAAAAGCACGTAATCACCGATTTCTATATACTT
>NZ_JBIQFG010000073.1:0-6813 GCF_045369345.1 Ureibacillus sp. 179-F W5.1 NHS
ATGGCTAGAAAATAGTTCGGTTTAAGTGGATCAGTTTTTAATTAATAAATGGCTCAATTTTTACTTGCGAAATACAATTGCATTAAACGCAACTGTTCAACAAAAAAATCATTTTGATAATAAATTATTTCACTTTTCAACCATTCTAAAATGGTCGGGTTACTTTTTCTAAAAAGACGTAACGCTTTCGTTATCTCCCAGCCATTAATGTCTAAATAATCATTTATCGGGAATTCCATGCTGTCTTTCTTCGAACCTACTCCTTGTGGATCAATGGAAAGATACCAGTTTGGATGATGAACATAAATAAAGCGAACATCATAATCACTATTTTCTGCTGCAAATCCCCAAGCCCGGCTTCCCGACTCGACGGCATACAAAATTTTTATAGAATATTTCTCTTCTAATTCCATCAATTTTTTTAAAATAACTTCTTTCATCGTGACAGCTCTCTCTTTTTGTTTTCGTTTAAATGGGTTCTCATATCATCATACATAACCATATAAGAAAGGACTAAAGGAAAAATCCCTTTAGTCCCTACAACAACCTCAATGTTCGAACAGCCTTGCCTTCATGTCGTAACAAATTGAATTAAATAAATTCAATTTATTTTTCACGTTCGTTTTTTGGTTCAAACGTTTTACAGCATGTGTCTTGGGAATGATTTGCTTCTTCTGTAATCTTATCGAAATCAAGATCCGAAGCAAACTCTGTATTTCTATTTTTGGAATGGTAATCCATATCGATTTGGATTTTTTCTGCTCCACAAAGATTACCCTTTTTATGGAAAATACAGTTCGATACAGCACAGCTTACTTCTACATTTGGCATAGCTATCCTCCTCATTGATATGTCGTGAAAAGTAAAAATGAGCATTTTTAAAATCCTCATTCAAACTCTTCAAATTGTATTTTGTCCAATTCAAAAGTTTTTATTTTGAAAGTATGACTCCTTTTAAGGAAAAAACGTTTTTAATAAAAAATACCACCAAAGAATGATTCTTTGATGGTACTTACTATTTTTAATTACTCTGCTTTTTTATCTGATGTATCTTTTTTTACATCAGTAGTTTTAGCTGGCTGCTCTACGTTGATATAAAGTTTACCTGCTGCTTTCTGGCGTGTTTCATTGTTAAAGCTATCAACAGCCTTTACCTCAATTTGGGCACCGTCAGCGACAGCTCCTGATGGTACTGTATAATAGCCAACGTAATGACCAGGACTCATTTCCATTAAAGGAAGCTCTGTTGCATTTTGAGCCTGAGCTTTTGTATTTGTTAACGGCATATGCACCATAAACGTAGCTCGTAGTCCTGGTTCACTATCAAATTCAATCATGACACTTTTACCTGTTTGAATGTAAAGATCTTCCGCAGGCTTCACATTTTCAATAACTGGTGCATCATAGTCTACACTTACTGTCATTTTCTTTGTTATGCGATTTCCTGCTAAATCTTGAGCAACTACTTTAATTTCATTTGATCCGTTCTCTAAAATAATACGTTTTGAGAATTGACCATCCTTAACAGATGCTGCTTGTCCATTTACTTTAACATATTCTAAATTAGCATCTTCTATTGTACCTTTTACCGTTACCGTCTCACGATTAATTTTGCTGCCATCTGTTGGTTCAGTAATCGCAACAGCTGGTTTCACTGTATCTAACGTAACGGAAATTGGCGCAGACTCTCCAGTTGTACGGCCGTCTAAAGTTGAAACTGCTTGTAACTCGTTTTGACCTTCAACAAGCGTTACTGGAATTTCAAATTGTCCATTCTGTTCTACAACAACCGATCCTGCAGTCTCACCATTATGCTTTAATTCAATTGTTGTTGTCGGAGAAGCAGTACCTGTTACGGTTAAACTTTTTTCATTTGTAATAAAGCTATCAGTTGGCCCAGTAATTACTGGCGCATCTACCTCATAGCTAACACGGGCACGAATCATATAGTTTCCTTCCTCTGCTGGAGATGGAGTCCAAGCACCGGAAACAAATTGATAACTTCTCGCCGCATTTTCACCGTCTTCATCAGTTGCTAAAGCAGGTGTATTAGGATTTGGCTTAGTTTGAATGTAAACCATGTAGAAATCCCCGTTTACAATAATATTATGTTCACGTAAATCTACAACAGTCCATTCACCATTACGCAATGCCGTTGCATCGATTGGTCCAGCGATTTTTTTACCTGGTGCACCATCTGCTCCTGTTGCATCCCAAACTTCTACTTTAAATTCAGTACCTCCAGGTGTTGGGAATGACGTATCCCAGAAACGGAACACCCCATCCGTTACAATCCCACTTTCTTCGCCTTCAGGGAGAGACATTTTCACTGCCCAGCCATTTCCTGCATCATAAAACGCACGGGCATTTTCAGCAGTACCGTCATCATAGCCAATTTCTCCACCAGGATACGTGTAGAATGGCTCCAGACTAATATCCATCGTTGCACCATCGCCATCGATGGAAACCGCTACTTCTTGACTATGGTAACCGTCTGCAACAACTTTCAACGTATAGTCACCTTCATATGCAGTAATCGAATAGCCACCATTTGTATCTGTTACAGCTGGTGCAATATTCGCATCTTCTACAAGAAGTATCGTTGCTCCTTCAATTGGTTCTCCCGTTTGTTGATCAGTAATGGAACCTGTCACTGTATTTTGTGGTAATTCTTCCAACGTAAAGTTTGCAGAAACTGAACTATCTGCCTCTAACTCAATTGTTTGTTGCTCCGATGCAAATCCGTAAGCTTCCGCTTTGACTGTGAAATCACCGGCGCTATGAGTTAAAGAGTAGGAACCATCTGCTGGATTTGTATAAACAGAACGTCCTGATTCAAGAACACTTACTTGTGCTCCTAATGGAAGTAGGGTTGGATTCGCCACTTCTTCTACAATAGGGCCCGGTGCCTTTTCAGGTAATACCGGTTTAATTGTTTTTGGATCGATAGGCTTATCTGTTTTTTCTTTTTCTGCTTCAACAGCTTTTTCTTTTTTAGTTAGTTTTGGTACTTTTTCTGTTTTTACCTCCTTAATGATGCCTAACTGTTTCTTAGACAGTGACGAATCAGATAACGCTACATCATCAATATACCAGCCGTCGCGTAACACACTACCGTCTGAATATGAATTAAACCCAATATATACTCGTTGACCAGCGTATTCCGATAAATCAACTTCTGCACTTAACCAGCCATCAGAGACACCGTTTACTTGAAGTAATTGCGTCCAATTTTCTAAATCTGTTGAAATGACAACATGACCGTAATCCCAAGCTCTTCCTGTAGAAGACTTCTCAAAATTATGCCAATGTTTGAATTGTAAATAAGCGTTGCCCTCTGGTAAATCAACTGGAGGCATCACTAGCGTTGCATTCATGTTGTTATCATAGGTTCCTTCTAGATTTGTTGCATATACTTTTTCACCTGATGCAGCGTTACCAGGGCCTGATGTCGGTACACCCCACTCCCAGCTATCTGCATTACCGAACGAATACCAGCCAGTCGGTTGGCTTTCAAAATCGGTAAAGTAACCTGTCGTAATACCCGGTTTTACTTCAATCGTATACTCATCACTTGTCACTTCATTATTTCCAAAGTCATTAATTGTCCAGAAATACGTGAAAGATGAGCCCGTAATTAAGCTACCTGGTACAACAACGCCAAACTCTCCAGATTTATAATCTCCAGAAAGACGACCTGCTTCGATTGATTGGACATCACCATTTTCATCTGTATAATTTAACTCTACAGATGAAATACTAATATTATCTGAGATAGATAGAGATAAAGATAGATCCATTCCTTCAAAAGTTTCTTCAGGTGCAACATGCTCGAAAGTCGGTGCTTCTGTATCTTCACCTTGTTTCGTCACTTGTCCTTCAATTGTTCCTAAACCAGAAATAATGGAAGATACAGCTGCATAAGCATCTACTAAACCATAACCGTAACCGTGGTTTGGAGATTCCGGATACTCTTCATCTGTTAATGGGGTTGCCGTGTTTAATAGAATTTCTTCCATTTCATCGACAGTTATATTCGCATTTACTTGACGAAGGAGTGCAGCTACACCAGACACTGCAGGACCTGACATGGAAGTACCATTCCATCCACCTTCATAGGCTCCACCAGGTACAGATGAACGAATGTTTACACCAGGGGCTGAAATATCAGGTTTAATTTCATCATATGGAGAAGGTCCACGCAGGGAGAAACTCGCTACTTTATTGTTAATATCCGTTGCACCTGTTGCAAAGGATTCAGGGTAGTTGGCAGGAGCTGCAACAGATCCTGGACCACCTGGATTTGATAACGTTGTATTTCCAGCTGAGAATTCTGGGAAAATTTCAGCTGCGCGCCAGTTAATCACGACATCTCGATACCATTCATCTAAACCAGGTCCACCACCCCAAGAATTGTTTACAACATCTGGAGCTAGGTCGACACGGGCATTGCCTTCAGAATCCGTTGGAGCTAAAATCCATTCTGCCGCTTCTAAAAGGTCTGCATCTGTACCTCCAGCTGCAGTAAATGCCTTAACAGCAATAAATTTAGCACCTGGAGCAACACCTATTTGATTTGTTCCATCTGGTTCGCTACCAACCATTGTTCCCGTTACATGGGTACCATGGCCTTGATCATCATAAGGTTCGTCTTGGCCGGCAGTTGCATCGAACCAGTTATAATCATGATCGACCTCACCAGTAGCAGCATTGTAACCACGATACTTTTCCTTCAATGCTGGATGATCCCATTGAACACCGGTATCAATACTTGCCACTACAGTACCGGAACCATCGATACCCATCTCCCAAGTTTCAGGAGCTTTTACACGTGAGACATTCCATTCGACATTGGCAACTTCTGATGCTGGTGCTGGAGCATCTTCTACGACTGTTGCTTCTAATTGTCGAGTTTCATTTGGAAGTACTTTTTCAACTTCTGCAAAAGTAGCAATCTTTTCTGCAATCTCTTTAGTTGCAGTTACTGCCATCCCATTAACAATGTAGTAAGAATCAAAATCATCTACATTTCCCTTTTTCGCTTCTTGTTCAAGAAAATCGATGACTGATCGTTGTGATTCGATGGAAGTTGATTTTAATTCGGAGACAACAGCTGAACGTTGTACTAATTTCGTATTTTGAGCGGATAACTTCTTTTCCTTTGCAGTTTTTCTTGCTTCTTTCGCTACTTCTTGAGCCTCTGCTTTATCCTTAAATTTTACAAGGAAAGTTACTTTCTCTTCATCTTTAAAATTAGTTAGCAAACGGTCACTAATTTTATCCTTTGCAAGAACATTACTTACACTTGATTCTCGTAAAGATTCATGAAGTTTATTTGTCGATTCCGCACTAGCAACACTAGGTGCGATAAGGGAAAACGCTACGAGTAAAGATGCTGTAATATTAAACGCTTTGGTTGAACGTTTCTTCTTTTTCACATATTCTCCTCCTTCCGATTTTTAACAACGACCCGTTCACCTGACGTTCAACTAAAAAAACACCTTGTCCCTCCTTCCTAAACGATAATCCAGGCAAACAGAAAACAAAGGTGTCATCATAATCTCTAGTTGTTAACAATAACTATATTCGATTGAAAAGCTAATTTCTGTCTAATTTTGTAAGTAACTTTCAATATTTTGGTAATTTGAATAATTGGTACCATTTATTAAAATACTTATAAGTATTAAGTGGTAAAAGGACAATAGTTAGAAATTACCAATTATATGAATAATTCAACAAATAGAATAGGATACAAGTTTACAATGTAATAAAAATAAATCGTTCTACCTATCATCAATTCTATCAGCATAATTTAGCGCTCTATAAACTACTAGTAGATAAGGGAGAAAAGTATTATATTCCCTTCATTTTTATAATAATTTACAAGTCTACTATTTTATCTCATTTCAAAAACAAGGACTATTCAACTAATTTTTGATTACTATTCATTACTTTAAAAAGTATAAAATAAGGAGAAATTTCCTTAAAAGTTCCTTCTCGTTTTTCCTATTTTCGACATATTTATAACGACTTCAGGTTGTAGATTTACCGAATCATTACGAAAACTTATTGAGAAATTTGAAATTAATTTCATTTATTATTTACAAGTGATATTTTTCTAGATTAAAACTGACCACTGTATTTTTAAAAAAATTGATACTTTTATAAATACCAGTCCTTTGCTATGTTATCTGTAACATTAAATAAGGTAGGTAACCATTATGCAAAAAATACAAAACCAGTCCAATACACGTTCCCAAACATTCGATATGGTTGTATCCGCAATGCTCATAGCCCTCGTCTTTGTTGCGACGGTTTTTTTAAATATTAAACTACCCATTACGGCAAATGGTGGTTTAGTCCACCTTGGAACAGCGATGCTCTTTATCGCCTCCATTCTTTTCGGTCCTAAAAAAGGAGCGATTGCTGGCGCTGTTGGTATGGGATTATTTGATCTAATCTCAGGCTGGACATTATGGGCACCTTTTACTTTAGTTGCCCGCGGCTTACAAGGATATGTTGTTGGGAAAATTGCTTGGTCGAAAGGACGTAATGGAGGTAGCGTTACTTTAAATCTAATTGCAGCTATCCTTTCCGTTCCGGTTATGTTAGCAGGCTATTATATTTGTGAGGGGATTCTTTTTCATAACTGGATTGTCCCAGTAGCCTCTATTCCAGGAAACATTGTACAAAATGTAGTCGGAATCGTTGTTGCAATTCCCGTTTGTGCTGTACTAAAAGGTTCTAAGTCAAATGTTGGGGTGAGCATTTAGCTCACTCCTAATTTATGCGACCCGAACATCTATATTTTTA
>NZ_JBIQFG010000074.1:0-6697 GCF_045369345.1 Ureibacillus sp. 179-F W5.1 NHS
AGAAAATTGGGATTCATTTAGGATAATCGGGGTGCCGTGTAATATCACTTCACCCCAACATTTGACATAGAACCTTTATTTTAACTTTCTCGTAAAATCGGAAGGGTACAACAACGGAAAGAACCACCAGATTTAATAATTTCCGTAATATCTACTTCAATTACTTCGAAGCCACGTTTTCGCAGTTGATTATTTACATTTTCATTTACAGGTAAGCTGAATAATCGTTTGTTGCCGATACTCAATACATTTGTACCTAATTGAAACTGTTCTTCTTCCGAAACCTCTATTAGATCATAACGAGAGGCAAATAAATCAATTTCCTTTTGTGATAAGGCTTTTGGATAGATTAGGGCAACATCGGGGGAAACAACATTAAATACACAGTCCAAATGCAAGTATTTTTCTTTAAAAGGAATCGTTACAATCTGAAAGTCAGTTAAAAGACGCTGTAGTTGGTCAGCTGCTTTTTGGTTTGTTCGGTTACTTAGCCCAACGTATACGGTATCCCGATCTATCACAACATCTCCACCTTCAATTAACTCTTCAACTAAATTATAATAGGAAATTTCTTCGTCCTCTAACCATTGTTTTAATACATTTTCCTCTCCTGCACGAACATCCGTGGCCATGTTTGCGACAAAGATTGTTTGTCCTAATGTAAAACCAATATCCCGTGTGAAGACCTGTTCTGGATACTTTTTATGGTAGGGCAGTAAAATCACATCAACATCATGATTTTTAAGGGTTTTAACAAATTCCTCATGCTGCTGAAGGGCCCGTTCGATATGAATGCCTTCATCAATAAAATGTTCTTGCGTTTCATTAATGACTTCCCGGATTGTCATATATTGAGGCTGGCAAAGAATTACTCGTTTTAACATATCATATTCACTCATACAAAAGGTTTTATGGTTAGTATATTCTTCCATTTTTTAGACATCCTATCTGTTTCGTTTAGTCCTTATTTTTTCCTAAAAATTCGATTATTATGACCAATTGATTGAAAGGAAATATTCTTTTAACTTGTTACAAATTCATGTTGTTTATATATAACTTGAAGCGTATAATGGGAACTGTTTACAACAAGAAAATTAGAAGGTGTCATGTATGAAAGCTAAAAAAATCATTATATTTATATTATCTATTTTTGTATTTTTAGGAGCTATTCTATTATTCAATTTTATATTAGTAGACAGTAATGGAATTGACCCTTCTAATAAGAAGAGTAGTAGTAAAAAGATGGAGGCATCTGCTTACTCGGGAGTGAATATCGTATCGGAAGTGTCTGATGAAACGACATACCATATGGCAGTTCATTATCCAAAATTTAAAGATCAACAATTAAATCAAGGGATTACCGATTATGTAACGGAATCTAAAGAAAATTTCTTAAATGAAGTAAAAAACAATAAGGAATTTCTTAAAGAAAATATAGCGGAATTGAACATATCTTTTAATATTTATCCAGTAGCTGAAAATGTTTACTCTATTGTATTTTCAAATGAAAGTTACGTTGTCGGAGCAAATGGCTTCCAAAGTACAAAAGTATTTTTAGTTGATATACATAATCATCAATATATACAACAAACTGATATTTTAATTGATAACGAGCAAAATCGGGGTAAAATCTATCAATTATTACTAAATGCCTTTGAACAATCGGAAGAATATAGTCTATACTTCTTCAAGGAAGATTTAAAGAACTGGATTGAAGATGAGAACAATCATTTCTCTAATATGTATCTTACTGACAAGTCAGTTATCTTTAAATTTAATGAATATGAGGTTACTGCTGGTGCTGCAGGATCTCCAGAAATATCCATACCAATTGATCAGTTTAAAGATTTCTTAACAGATGAATGGAAAAATAAACTAAAGGTCAAAGTTCAAACTGATGAACAAAAGGTACCACCGAAAGTAACTCATGAAGAAGATTCAGAGAAGGCGTTAAATAAGGAAACTTCTACGAATAGAAAACGGGTTGCTTTAACGTTTGATGACGGACCACATCCAAAAAATACAGAAAAAATTCTTAAACTATTAGATAAATATGATGCGAAAGCTACCTTCTTTATGCTAGGTAACCGTGTAGACTTCTATCCGAATATTGTTAAAGAGATAGCTAGTAAAGGGCATGAATTAGGTAATCATACATGGAGTCATAAAGATTTAACTACTCTAAGTAATGAAGAAATTAAAAAAGAAGTCGAACAAACGAATAAGGCCATTTTAGATGCTACAGGAGAATATCCTACTGTTTTTCGTCCTCCTTATGGCGCGAAAAATGCCCAGGTTGATAAGGCAAGTGGGATGCCGGCTACTTTATGGTCAATTGATACACTTGATTGGAAATCCCACGATCCAAAAGCCATCTTAAGTATCGTAAAAGAAAATGTAAAGGATGGTTCTATCATTTTGATGCATGATATTCATGCCACTACTGTAGAAGCATTAGAGCCAGTATTGAAGTTTTTAAAAGAACAAGGATATGAATGTGTAACAGTTTCGAGTTTAAATTCGAACTAATTTCCACAAATTATTTCTTGGAAAATAAAATAATAGGACACCCTTTCTCTCTATCCCAGATGGAGGAGTTAAGGGTGTCCTTCTTTATGTTAAGGGGAAATTTTTACTCCTATATTTATTAAGTGAAGGATTAACATAAACTAATAGAGTACTATTTATATGGGGGTGAAGGGAAATGAAGAAATATGGGGTGTGGCTAATACTAATTGTTCTATTGCTTTGTGTTACTTATTTATGGGTCACATTTTCTATGAAAGATAAGGAAGATCACTCGGAACAAATCGAAAAGGAACGGATAAACCAATTTTTCACCGAACTAAATAGTATTTACGGTTACATCTATACTTCAAAGGATGGCTCACTACAACTGTTCTTGAAAATCAATCAAGCACTTCGTGAAGGTGAGTTGATGGGAAATCTCTATGTAATGGAACGTAATGAAAGTGCAGAAGAAGCGTATAAGGAAACAAAGTATGAATTAAATGGAATAACCGATGGACGTATGCTGGAATTCTATACGACTGTGGACGGGGAGACGGTTAAATTAGAAGGTAATTTCCATGAAGATGCTAAGAGCTTTGAATTGTCGTTGTGGATGGCTGAAATGAAAGTATTATTTCAAGCTATAACTGAGGAAGAATATACTGAAATGAATATAGCTAACCAAAAGGTAGAATAATAGAGTTCTAATAAAATGAAAAAAGGGTCCACTAGGGGCCCTGTATTTTAATATTCCAGCATTTGTTGATTTAATTCATCTGCTAATTCGGCTACTTTTTGACCTGCTTCACCAATCTCCTTTAGTGCACTTGTGAATTTAATGATTTCTTGATTGTTTCGTTCGTTTTGCTCTTTACTTGCACTGCTTGCAGTTAGTATCTCGTCAAAACTATTCACCGTATCTTGTACGTTTTGATTAACTGATAGTGTTTTAGAATTAACTTCGTTTATTTGATTGACCACTTCTTCAATTTGTTTCGTTGTAGAGGCAACTAATTCTTTAATATCGCTTGAAGAATCTTTTGTTTGTTCAGCTAGTTTTCGAACTTCTGCTGCGACAACAGAAAATCCTTTACCATGTTCTCCCGCTCTTGCTGCTTCAATTGCTGCATTTAACGCTAATAGATTTGTTTGTTCAGCAATGGAAGTAATAACCGCTACAATATCTCCAATTTCTCTTGAATTTGCTTCCAATGAACTGATACTCGTTTGAATGTCATTTACACTATTTTTTAAAGAAAGGGTTTGTTCAATAACTAAATCTAATTGTTTTCTTCCAGTCATAGATGTTTCGGAAGTAATAATCGCTGATTGTAAACCTTCGTTTATGTCTGTCTTCATACTTTCAGAACGAATGATAGTATCAGCGACAGATGCTCCAACTTCTTCTGACATGGCTGCCAATTCTTCTGTAATAGCCCCAATATTTTGTTTCACATTTTGTTTCGCTTGCATTTCTTTCTCTGCTGCTTCTTCGTTTTGCAGTTCTTGTAAAGCTGCTAAACAAAGTTGCAATTCTAAATTGAATATTTTATTTGTGACTTTAAAAGCTAATGTTAAACTTTCCATATCATCTTTATATTCTTCATGAAGGATATCAATAATCTTGTTTAAAAAAGCTTGGTTTGTACAAAGGTACCATCTTACTTCGACCCCAACTTTTAAATAATATTTGCCAATTTGATATCTTTTGGCTGCAAAATGATCATCGATAATGCCATCAAAAAAGCTAACGACGTATTGCTGACAGCCTGCTAAATCAATGCCTAAAGGGGTCATATCAACTACTTTTCGAATACCTTCAAAGGAATGGTTATAAATTGGATTATAAATTTCTTCAATGTTGGCTTGAATGAGTGGTTGTAACGCCTTTGCTACAGCTAAATCTTCTAATGTGAGGTCAATGATGGATAACTGTTGAATTACGTTAGGATAATGATGAATGTCTATTTTTTACCTGTTGTTTTTGTTTGGCCGCTTCTTCTTTTAGCTTCGTTGTTTGTTTTTTTTTCGTGAATATACTCATGAGATACTCCCTTTTAAAAAATATATAGTAATGTATTTATCGTCCATTAAAATTTATTTTGAATAGATACACAGACTTGAAGTTAACATTTAATGGGAAAATTTGACGTATAAGTTAGGAAAAAGTAAAAAAGCAAAGCGATTTTAATCATCACTTTGCTCTATTGTTTATTCAAACTCTTTATTTCGCTGTATATCCACCGTCAACAAGAATTGTTGTGCCAGTAACAAAGTCATTTTCAGCTAAGAAAACAACGGCATGGGCAATTTCTTCCGGTTTCCCTAAACGACCGATTGGGTGTTTTGCAACTAATCCATCGTAAAACTCACCAAGGGCTTCTTTATTAACTAAACCTGTTTCAATAAAGCCAGGTGCTACGGCATTTACTCGAATATTACGATCAGCGTATTCTAAAGCAGCTGATTTTGTAATTAAGTTAACAGCTCCTTTACTTGCTGCATAAGGGATAGACGTTGGTTCACCAACACTACCTAAAATCGATGAAGTATTAATGATTGAGCCTCCACCTGTTTTAAGCATTTCACGAAGGGCATATTTCATTCCATAAAATACACCATCTTGGTTAACAGCAATCACTCGTTTATATTCTTCATCTGTTAATTCGTGAGTCGGTTTTTGAATACCGATTCCAGCATTATTAAAAATAATATCTAATTGACCGAATTGGGAAACCGTTTGTGAAACAAGATTTTCAACGGATTTCTCATCAGCTACATTCACTTCTATAAATAAAACATCCGCATATTGATCTTTTAATTCATTGACTACTTTTTCTCCAGTTTCCTTGTTATAATCACCGATTACAACTTTAGAACCTTTGTCTAAAAAGGCTTTTGCAGTTGCTAAACCGATACCAGATGCACCGCCCGTAACAATGACTACTTTGCCCTTTAAATCTGTCATATTATTGCCTCCATTATTTAAGAAATTTTCATGCTCCTATATATTCTTTATACTTTTCCTCTTTATATACTTAAAAGAAGTTTTAGCAAAAGTTTTTGCACCTTCTTTCACAGCTTTTTTTCAATATTTAATTTCCTAGTTTTAAACCAATCCCTCTTACTTTTATAAACAAATTAAATGTACCACCATTTTAAAAAAGGAAGGTAAACAGAATTGGCATAAATGCAGCTTAACGAACAAAAATGATAATTTTGTTGAATAATTTTTTATAAAAGAGGGTTATAGGAGAAAATCGCTTCTTGTTATACTTAGGGAACAAGAGAGAAAAAGAAGCGAGAAAGAAGTGACAAAATGCAATATGGAGAAATAGTTGAAGGAAGATTTAGTAAACGTATAAATCGACTTATCGCAGAAGTTTTTATTAATGGGGTAAAAGAAAGGGTACATGTGAAAAATACTGGACGTTTAAGAGAACTTCTTCTTCCAGATGCGGAAGTTCTTTTAGAACGAAGTGATAATCCTAACCGGAAAACAAAATTTTCCTTAATAGCCGTTATAAAGAATAGAGATTGGGTCAATATTGATTCTCAAGCTCCAAATATGGTTGCCTTTAACGCATTAAAGGAAGGGAAACTATTAGAATTTGGGATGGTAAATTCGGTTAAAAAAGAAGTGACTTATGGAGCTTCCCGTTTTGATTTATTTTTTGAACATGATGATCAAAAAGGGTTTATTGAAGTTAAGGGAGTTACTTTAGAAAAGGATGGAATGGCGATGTTTCCTGATGCTCCTACAACAAGGGGAACTAAGCACGTGTTAGAGTTGATAAAGGCAGTGTGTGAAGGATATAGTTGTACCATTTTATTTATTGTCCAATTAAAAGGATGCCATGGGTTCACCCCTAATAGAAAAACAGACCCAGCCTTTGCAGATGCTTTATTACAAGCATACGAACAAGGGGTACAGATTTTAGCTTATGATTCGATTGTTAAAAAAGACGGATTAGTATTAAACGAATCACTTCCAGTCTATTTAGCATAAGAAGTTGACGAGAAGAAAATCTATTTATACGGATAAAGGAGGGAGCCCGATTTAAAAGCCCCTCCTTTCATCATTATTTGAAAAAAGATACTTTTTTTAGTAGGCTCTAAAATATTTGTTGGGGTACAGATAAAATTCAGAAAAAATAAACACGCAATCTCCTAATTTTGTTAGACT
>NZ_JBIQFG010000075.1:0-5614 GCF_045369345.1 Ureibacillus sp. 179-F W5.1 NHS
ATTCAATGCTGTTGGGGACGGATTACGAGATGCACTAGATCCAAAATTACGTAAATAGAAGAAGGTGAAAAGGATGACAAAAAAGTTACTAGAAGTAAAGGACTTAAAAATAAATTTTAAAACGTATGCGGGGGTAGTACAAGCAGTTCGGGGAGTAAGTTTTGAATTGTACGAAGGTGAAACGTTAGCCATCGTTGGAGAGTCTGGATCAGGGAAAAGTGTCACAAGTAATGCGATTATGAAGCTCATTCCGCAGCCTCCGGGTATATATGCTGGTGGACAAATATTATTAGATGGCCGGGACTTAATACCATTATCTGAAAAGGAAATGTCAAAGGTTCGAGGAAATGATATTGCGATGATTTTCCAAGATCCGATGACAGCTCTAAACCCTACAATGAGAGTGGGAAGACAAATTACAGAAGTGATTTTAAAGCATAAAAAGATTTCGGGTTCTGAGGCGAAGGATAGAGCGTTGAAATTGTTAGAGTTAGTAGGAATTCCAATGCCAGAGAAACGTTTCCGTCAATATCCCCATGAGTTTAGTGGTGGGATGCGCCAGCGGGTTGTCATTGCCATTGCGTTAGCGGCGGATCCAAAATTATTGATCGCCGATGAGCCAACAACAGCCCTTGATGTAACGATTCAAGCCCAAATTTTAGAATTAATGAAGGATATTCAAAAGAAAAGTAAAACATCGATTATTTTCATTACCCACGATTTAGGTGTTGTAGCTAATGTGGCGGATAGGGTAGCCGTTATGTATGCCGGGCAGATTGTTGAGTACGGAACAGTAAATGATATTTTCTATAATCCGAAACATCCATATACGTGGGGTCTATTAGGTTCAATGCCAGACTTGAAAAACAACGTGAAAGAAGAATTGCGTACAATTCCAGGTTCACCACCGGACTTAATTCATCCACCACAAGGAGATGCTTTTGCGCCGCGTAATGAATTTGCGATGGCGATTGATTATGAAATGGAACCGCCGATGTTCCAAGTATCCGAGACTCATTATGCAAAAACATGGTTATTACATCCGGACGCTCCAAAAATACCTGTTCCGGAAGAAATTGCTAGTAGAATAGAAGGGTATTTAAAGGAGGAACAAGATCATGGTAAATAAGTTGCTTGAAGTAAAAAACTTAAAACAGTATTTTGGTTCTTCTAATAATCCGATAAAGGCTGTAGATGGTATTAGCTTTGATATATATGAAGGGGAAACTTTAGGGTTAGTTGGTGAATCAGGATGCGGTAAATCTACAACGGGGAGATCTATTATCCGTCTTTACGATATAACAGATGGTGAAATTTTATTTAAAGGTAAAAATATCCACGAAGGAAAATCTCGTAAAGAGTTAAAAGAATTTAACCGAGAGATGCAAATGATTTTCCAAGATCCATACGCTTCATTAAACCCTCGTATGACAGCCGGGGAAGTAATTAGTGAAGGCTTCGACATTCATGGTCTTTATAAAGATAAAAATGAGCGACGAGAGCATATTGGAAATTTATTAGAGGCAGTCGGTTTAAATCGAGAGCATGCGAACCGTTATGCCCATGAGTTTTCTGGTGGTCAACGTCAACGTATTGGAATTGCACGGGCATTAAGTTTAAATCCGAGCTTTATCATTGCCGATGAACCGATTTCTGCTCTAGATGTATCGATTCAAGCACAAGTCGTCAACTTATTGAAAAGATTACAAAAGGAACGTAACTTAACGTACTTATTTATCGCCCATGATTTATCGATGGTGAAGTACATAAGTGATCGTATCGCGGTAATGTATAGAGGGAAAATTGTAGAGCTTGGAGAATCAGATGAGATTTACAATAATCCAATCCATCCATATACAAAGTCGTTACTTTCCGCTGTACCGCTACCAGATCCGCTAACAGAAAGAGTACGTGAAAGAATTCCGTATGTCCATGAGGAAACAGATGAATCTGCAAAACTTCGTGAAGTCCTTCCAAAACATTTTGTTTATGGAACGGAAAGTCAAATAAATAAATGGAATAAAAGACAATAGTGGAAAAAGCTTTTAAAGAATATAGAAGGAAAAAATCATTCCTTTCGTGTTATATGTATGGAAACATACATTGCCAAAGAGGAATGATTTTTTTATGTTTTTTTCAATAGAAAAAAGACTATGATGGGCAAATTTACTTAATAGCGTTAAATTGTATAGGTTAATTTTAATTGAAAAGAAAATAGTATTAAAGACATCCTTATTTGAGAGAAAATTACTAGAGTTGAAGGTTAAAAAAATCGCTGATAGATAGTAGAAAATTATTATTATTCTGATAATTTATTATCAAAAATTTGAATGATTCATTATATTCAGAAAACAATAATAACTATTATAATTGTAATATTCTGAATTATTCGAGACAGAAAATGGTAAAAAAAGAAGAAAAAACAATGTTTACAGAGAATTTTTTAATAATTATTTAGAAAAATAAAATTTTTGTTTATTTAACAATAATTTTTTGTTAATATAATATTTATTGAAGCGCATATTTTCTGAAAAATGAAAATTACTAGGCAAAGTTTACTGAAAAATGGGAAATATATTACTAGTCAGTTAGGAGGAATTTTTATGAAGAAAAATAGTTTTCTACTATTATCAATGTTATTAGCTCTATCTTTAGTATTAGCAGCTTGTAACTTTGGAGGTTCTGAAGAAAACAGTGGTAGTGAATCAGAAGAAAAAGAACTAAATTTAGTCATTGCATCTGAGCCACCTTCATTACATCCACAATTAGCAACAGATAGTACTTCAAACGCAATTTTACAAAACGTATTTGAAGGTTTAACGACTATCAAAGACGGTGAAGTTGTCGAGGCAGCTGCAGAAAAAATTGACGTAAGTGATGATCAATTAACTTATACATTCACTTTACGTGATGCAAAATGGTCAAATGGTGATCCTGTTACTGCCGAAGATTTTGAATACGCTTGGAAATTTGCATTAAACCCAGAAAATGCATCAGAGTATGCTTCAATACTTTACCCAATTAAAGGGGCACAAGCTTATAACCTTGGACAAGGTTCAGTAGAAGATTTAGGAATTAAAGTAGTAGATGAAAAAACTTTAGAAGTTACTTTAGAAAACCCAACTCCATATTTCTTAGAGTTAACGGCTTTCAAAACATATTACCCAATTCATAAAGCAACTGCAGAAGCTAACGAAACTTGGTATGCAGAAGCTGGTGATTCTTATGTAACAAACGGTCCATTTAAATTAACGGACTGGCAACATAGTGGTTCAATCACTTTAGAGAAAAATGAATCTTATTGGGATGCTAAAAATGTTGCACTGAGCAAAGTTAATATCTCAATGGTTGAAAATGAAGCAACTGCTTCAACAATGTTTGACGCTGGTGAAATTGATTTCTTAGGTTCACCATTCCAAACAGTTGGATTAGATGTAATCGATCGTTATAAAGAAGAAGGAATCTTAAACATTTCAAATTATGCTTCTATTTATGAGTATAAATTTAATACAACAGAAGGACCAACAGCTAACGCGAACATCCGTAAAGCGTTAACACTTGCGATTGACCGTCAAGGTTTAATCGATAACGTTACAAAAGGGGAACAAACTCCTGCATTAGGTATGGTTCCTACGGCAATTAAAGGATTCGAAGAAGATCGCGGTTACTTCAAAGACAATGATATTGAAGAAGCGAAAAAAGCATTAGATGCAGGTTTAAAAGAACTTGGTTTATCTGATCCAAGTGAACTTAAACTAAGCCTTTCATTTAATACAAGTGAAGCTCACGCAGCTATTGCTCAATTCATTCAAGAAGGTTGGCGTACAAATCTAGGTATCGATGTAACTCTTGATAACTCAGAGTGGCAAGTATACTTAGATAAAGTATCTAACTTAGATTACAATATCGCTCGTATGGGTTGGATTGCTGACTACAACGATGCTTACACATTCTTAGAAATGTACAATTCTGCGGAAAATGGTAACAATGATACAGGTTGGGAAAATGCGGAGTATACAAAATTACTTGAACAGTCTAATACTGAAACAGATCCTGCTAAACGTCTTGAATTGTTGAAACAGGCTGAAAGTATTATCATGGCTGATTATCCAGTTGCACCAATTTATTACTACACAAATCTTTCAGTGAAGAAAGACTACGTTAAAAATATGCAACTAGATGCACTTGGTAACATGTATCTTAAATATGTAGATATTGAAAAATAATCAATATTTTTTAAAGTTACTATTTACTATGTAATAGTACTTAGGCTGCTTAATTCGAATATCGATGAAAAGCAGCCTTTTGTACCTTTTTTATTTTCAACTATCCTAAAAGGAGGGGACATATTTGCTAAAGTATATTTTAAAAAGATTAGTATATATCTTAATCGCGCTATATATTATCGTAACTGCAACATTTTTCTTAATGCAACTTGCTCCGGGTAGTCCGTTTGCAAGTGAACGTGATTTCCCACCAGAAATTGAAGAACAACTGAATGCGAAATATGGATTAGATAATCCTTGGTACATTCAATATAAGGATTATTTAATCGATACTGTGACGTTTGATTTCGGAGAATCAATGAAATATAAGGGTCGCTCAACGAACGATATGATCTCAGAAAGTTTCCCTATTTCATTAACATTGGGAATTGAAGCCATGATCTTATCAATTGGTTTAGGGGTTTTACTAGGAGTAATTGCAGCTCTTTACCATAACCGTTGGCCGGATTATTTAGCGACAACCATTGCAGTTTTAGGTATTTCGGTACCTTCGTTTATATTAGCTGGTTTAATGCAATATTTTTTAGCGTATAAATTAGGCATGTTCCCTGTAAGTGGATGGAAAGGGTTTATTTATAGTATTTTACCTGCCTTTGCCATTGCCATTACCCATGCAGGTTTCATTGCAAAGCTGACTCGCTCAAGTATGTTGGAGCAAAATAGCAGTGATTATGTGAAAATGGCACGTGCTAAAGGTCTTGGAAAATGGACAACGGTATTTAAACATACATTACGAAATGCTTTATTACCGGTTGTTACTTACTTAGGACCGTTAACAGCTGGGGTTGTAACAGGTAGTTTCATTATTGAACAAATCTTTGCTATCCCAGGATTAGGAAGACACTTCGTAACGAGTATTACAAACCGTGACTATACAGTCATTATGGGTACTACTGTCTTCTATTCTATTATTCTATTATTCGCTGTTTTAATCGTTGATATTTTATACAGTGTAATTGATCCACGAATTAAATTGAAAGGAGCGAAAAAGTAATGGCACAAAACAATCAATCTTTTGAACAAATTTCACCGGATAAGTTTAAAATTGTCGGTGGTCGTTCGGATGAAAATGAAAAATTAGCTGATAAATCCGTGTCCTTTTGGAAAGAAGTAGTGCTTCGCTTCTCTCAAAATAAATTAGCGATTTTTGGATTAATTGCGCTAGTTGTTATTACGTTACTAGCGATTTTCGTACCAATTTTCTCTCCTTATAGTTACCGGGAACAATTAGGCATTTATAACGCAGCACCGTCAGCTGCCCATTGGTTCGGTACAGATGATTTAGGACGAGACATTTTCGTTCGTGTATGGCAAGGGGCACGTATTTC
>NZ_JBIQFG010000076.1:0-5412 GCF_045369345.1 Ureibacillus sp. 179-F W5.1 NHS
AACAAAATTAGGAGATTGCGTGTTTATTTTTTCTGAATTTTATCTGTACCCCAACAAATATTTTAGAGCCATTTTTTTAAATCAATCCGTTTTAAACCATTTTTACTAGATATATTTCATTACTTATAGATAATAAAAAACAAAAACACAAGAATGTATAAAACATTCTTGCGTAAACGTAAAGTCAATTTATTTTTCTTCTTTCTTTGTAACTGTTAAGCTAAGTTCTTCTAATTGGGCAGTAGAAACTTCGCTTGGTGCTGATGTTAATAAACAGCTCGCTGTTGCCGTTTTCGGGAATGCGATCGTATCACGTAAATTTGTACGACCTGCAAGTAACATAACGAATCGATCTAATCCAAAGGCAAGGCCACCATGTGGCGGAACTCCATATTCAAACGCTTCTAATAAGAAACCAAATTGTTCTTGGGCTTCTTCTTGACTAAATCCTAAAAGTTTAAACATTTTTTCTTGAAGATCACGTTCGTAAATTCGTAAAGAGCCTCCACCTAACTCGTAGCCATTTAATACGATGTCATATGCTTGGGCACGAACTTCTGAAGGGTTCGTATCCATTTTTTCAATATCTTCATCAAATGGACGAGTGAATGGATGATGAGCAGCTGTATAACGACCTGCTTCTTCATCATATTCTAACAACGGCCAATCAGTAACCCATAAAAATGCATATTGGGATTCATCGATTAAGCCTAATTCTTTTCCTAATTTATTTCTTAGAGCACCTAAAGCAGCCGCAACAATGGAAGATTGATCCGCTACAAATAATAATAAGTCTCCTGCTTCCGCATTCGTTGCTGTCATTAAGTTTTCAGCCGTTTCGCCTTCAAAGAATTTAGCAATTGGACCCGATAATCCTCCTTCTGTCACTTTCAACCATGCTAATCCTTTTGCACCATAAATGGCAACAAATTCTGCTAATGCATCAATATCTTTACGTGAATAATTATCTGCTTTTCCTTTGACGTTGATTGCTTTTACTTCACCGCCAGATTCCACAGCAGAAGCGAATACTTTAAAGGATGTATTTCGAACAATTTCAGAAAGTTGAACTAATTCTAAACCAAATCGAACATCCGGCTTATCAGAACCGTAACGATCCATTGCTTCTTTGTATGTCATACGTTGGAATGGAAGGGAAACATCCACCCCTTTAGCTTCTTTCATCACCGTTTGAATTAAACGTTCATTCATTTCAATGATTTCATCCATTGACATAAAGGAAGTTTCAATATCGACTTGCGTAAACTCTGGCTGACGGTCAGCTCTCAAATCTTCATCTCGGAAACAACGGGCAATTTGGAAATATTTTTCGAATCCAGATACCATTAATAATTGTTTAAAAAGTTGTGGTGATTGGGGTAATGCATAAAATTCCCCTTCATGTACTCGTGATGGTACTAAATAATCTCGAGCACCCTCTGGTGTTGATTTTGTTAAAATCGGTGTTTCCACTTCAAGGAAGCCTTCTGTTTGTAAAAAGTTACGTATAGAACGGGTAATATCTGAACGTAATTTAAATGTGTTATACATAACTGGACGACGTAAATCTAAATAACGATATTTTAGGCGCACATCTTCTCCAATTTCTTCTTTATCATCAATGGCAAAGGGTGGAGTTTTCGCTTCATTGATAATGTTAATAGACGATGCGACAATTTCAATTTTACCTGTTCGTAAATTTGGGTTAATTTGTTTTTCATCACGAAGAACAACGGTACCTTCGATTTCAACAACATATTCATTACGAATCGTCTCTGCGACAGCTAATGCATCCTTTGCTTCATCTCCAAAAACGACTTGAACAATTCCTGTTCTATCACGTACATCAACGAAAATTAGACCACCTAGGTCACGGCGTTTTTGTACCCAACCTTTTAAAATAACCTTTTCTCCTTGATGTTGTTCATTTATTTCGCCACATGCATGCGTTCTTTGCGCCATAATCTTTTCCTCCAATTTATGATTAAAAGCATTATTTATTTTCAAGTAAATAGTTAACTAGATCGTGGAATGGAATTTTTTCTTGATTTCCTGTTTCCATTTCTTTTACGTTTACAGCCTCTTCTTCCATCTCCGTATCCCCAAGGACAATCACAAATTTAGCACCAAGGCGATCGGCAGATTTCATTTGGGCTTTCATTTTACGATCGACATAATCCATATCAGCAGAAATTCCTTTTGCTCGGAAAGAACTAATTAATTCAGCTGATTTTAATTTTGCTTCGTCACCGATAGCAACGACATATAGATCAAGGCCATCTTCCACATCGAGTTTAATTCCTTCTGCTTCTAGGGCTAAAAGTAGACGTTCGATTGACATGGCAAAACCGATTCCAGGAACATCCGGTCCTCCAATATCTTCAACTAATCCGTTATAACGGCCTCCACCACAAAGAGTTGTAATGGCACCAAAACCATCTGCTGTACTCATAATTTCAAAAGCAGTGTGATTGTAGTAATCTAGTCCGCGAACTAAATTCGGGTCTACTTCATAAGCAATACCAAGTACTTCTAAATACTTTTTCACTTGATCAAAGTATTTGGCAGAGGATTCCGTTAAGTAATCTGTTAAAGCAGGTGCTGTTTTCATTAACGGGTGATCATGATCCTTTTTACAATCCAAAATACGGAGTGGATTTTTTGCTAAACGGTTTTGACAATCGGAACAAAACTCCCCAATACTTGGTTCAAAGTGTTGAATTAACGCTGTTCTATGAGCATCTCTCGTTTCCTTGTCCCCAAGGGAGTTTATGACTAATTTTAAGTCTTTTAATCCTACTGTTTGATAAATATCCATCGCAAGGGAAATGACTTCCGCATCGATTGCCGGATCAGCACTTCCAATTGCCTCTACACCAAATTGGACGAATTGACGGTAACGACCGGCCTGCTGACGTTCATAACGAAACATTGGACCCATATAAGAAAGCTTGACAGGCTGATCTGGATTACCGAACATTTTATGTTCTACATAAGAACGAACAGCAGAGGCAGTACCTTCAGGGCGAAGGGTTAATGAACGTCCTCCCCGATCTTCAAATGTATACATTTCTTTTTGAACGATATCGGTTGTATCTCCTACACCCCGTTGAAATAATTCCGTTTGTTCAAAAATTGGTGTACGAATTTCTTTATAACGGTAGACGCGACTTAATTCACGTAAAACGGATTCAACTTTTTGCCATTTGGCAGTTTGCTCTGGCAAAATATCTTGCGTCCCTCTAGGTACTTTAAATGACATTTTCATTCTCCTTTCTAAACTAAAAAAAGCCCCCGTCCCTTGCCTACGCAAGGGACGAAAGCTTGAAATGACTTCCGCGGTTCCACCCTAGTTGATGCACGATGATGTGCACCCTCCTCATTACGGATAACGGCCGTTTCCGTTTTTCCCTACTAAACAAATAACTTTGTTTTTCGAGAAAAAGCCTCTCAAGTGTTTTTCACATCTACATGTAGTAGGAAAGATTTCAGCCCACGTCTCTCCCTCTCTTGTCTACAGAGGTAATTGCTACTTTCTTGGTCAATGGCAATGTTACTGTTTTTACATTATCTCTAATCTTAAGTAAGTCATAACATATTGTCAACTATTTTCAAAAAACAGTGGATTTTAGTACATAGTTGATTTTAAAATGAAAAGAGTAAATATGGTTATGCATCTCCTTACAAAATTATGAATGAACAGGAGGGATTAGATGAAACGAAAGGGAATCAATTGTTTTTTGGCCTTCATCTTAATCTGTTCATTGCTGTTTCCTTATACATATGAGACACATGCATTTGCATCAGATGAAGATACACCGGATTTAATTGTTTCTGCGGAAATTTTATATTTAAGAGAAGGTCCTGGACTATCCTATCCAATTTTAGAAACATTAAAACAAGGTGAAGAGCTAACCTTTATTGAAAAGCAAGATGATTGGTATCACGTTAAAGTGAACAATGTTGAAGGGTGGGTTGCCTCATGGTTAACTTCCACTCCAAAAAATTCTGAAACGGAACAACCTGCTAGTACCGTCATATCCCAAGTAGATCATTTGAATATACGGGCAGAGGCGTCGATTTCATCCCCAGTATTAAACCAATTAAACGTAGGTGATGAAGCGGAAGTTTTAGCAACTGAAAATGATTGGGTAAAAATTTCTTATAACGGAACTGTCGGCTGGGTTTCATCAGAATATGTAATAAAGAATAAAAAGCATACAACTGAACAATCGGAAAGCGTAAAAGATGAAACTTCGTCAACTAAATCTGCGAAAACAAGCGCTGAAGTAAATCCTAAACTATTTACAATTGCCGTAGATGCAGTGAATGTACGTAAAAAACCAGACTTATCTTCCAAAAAAATCGGTACTGCAAAAAAGAACGAACAATATGAAGTACTTGATCGGGAAAATAATTGGGTTAAAATTCAACACGGTAAAGAAAAAGGCTGGGTTTATAGTTTTTACGGACATTTTCAAGAAATTGAAAAAATTCCTACGGCTGCAACATCAGACACACCTTCTACTGACCAAAGTACCGTAACGATTATTTATAATGGTACAAACCTTCGTGAGGTACCTTCTACTTCATCCAATGTAGTCCTTCGTGCAAATGCGGGAGAGAAATATCCTATACTCTCCACAAAGGATGATTGGTACGAGGTAGAGTTGGACAAGAACACTTCTGCCTATGTAGCAAATTGGGTTGTATCAGTAGATGAAGAGGTGGCTATTTCTGAAGATACAACTCAGCAGCAGGAACCTAAAGAACAACGAAAAAAAGGAACGTTAAAGGGTGTTCAAATTGTTATTGATCCAGGTCACGGTGGTAATGATAGAGGAACAACTGGAGTAAGTGGAACTGAAGAAAAGGATATTAACTTAAAGACGGTGGAATTACTTACATCCAAATTACGTTCCGCTGGCGCAGATGTTATATTAACACGTGAGTCAGATACATATGTTGATTTACGTAAACGGGTATCCATTTCCCATCAAAACGGGGCAGATGCTTTTATTAGTATTCATTATGACGCGACAGAAGATAGCTCTATTTCTGGTTTTACAACATACTACACGAATAGTTACCAACGGGAGTTAGCAGAATATGTTCATAATGGTCTATCAGAAAAGGTAACCATACGAGATCGTGGTGTTCAACCTGGAAATTATTTAGTTACTCGTGAAAATAAACAACCGGCCATTTTAATCGAATTAGGCTACTTAAGTAATCCAAGTGAAGAGCGAATCGTGACAACGGATTATTATCGCGAACAGGCGACTTTAGGAATTTACCAAGGGATATTAGATTATTTTGATGCACAACTAGAAAATTAAAAGAGGCTGGGACAAAACCCACCTCTGAAATGAAAAGCCGGTGAAATTTTACGATAAGTAAAATTTCACCGGC
>NZ_JBIQFG010000077.1:0-5224 GCF_045369345.1 Ureibacillus sp. 179-F W5.1 NHS
ATATAAAAATATAGATGTTCGGGTCGCATAAATTAGGAGTGAGCTAAATGCTCACCCCAACATTTGACTTAGAACCTAAATTGATAAGTTTTTTAATCGTTTTACAGCTTCTTCTAATAATTCTTTTTCTTGCACTAATGCAAGACGCATATATCCTTCACCTTCGGAACCAAACGTAGTTCCTGGCACCATTAATACACCCGTTTGTTCAATGGCTTTAAAAGCAAAGGAGACACTGTCAATTTCATAAGGATATTTAGCCCATACAAACATTCCACCGTTAGAAGGAGCTACTTCCCATCCTAATTCCTTTAATCCATTCATTAAAGTAATATGGCGTTCGGAAAAAGTAGAACGTAAAGTTGCTGTAATTTCTTCTGCATGATCTAGGGCAAGGGCAGCTGTTGATTGAATAGGGTCGAAAATACCGAAATCTAAATTGGATTTTAATTGTTTTATAATCGAAATCATTTCTGCGTTTCCGACGATATAAGCTACACGGGCACCAGCTAAACTAAAGCTTTTTGATAAGGAGTTAATCTCTAAACCGACTTCTTTTGCACCAGGAGTTGCTAAGAAGCTAATTGGTGCATCACCTGTAAAGTAAAATTCCGAGTAAGCGGCATCGTGTAAAACGATAACATTATATTTTTTTGCAAATTCGACTACTTCAGTGAAATATTCAATTGAAGGAGACATTGGAACAGGATTTCCTGGCATATTGAGAATCAATAATTTTGCCTTTTCGGCAACGTCATCTGGAATAGCCTTTAAATTTGGTAGAAATCCTCTATTTTCATCAAGGGGTATGTAATAGGGCTTGGCACCAGCTAAATTAATACCGGCTGCATAGGCAACGTAACCAGGATTTGTTGTTAATACGATATCCTCAGGATCACAAAATGCAACTGGCAAATGGACTAAGCCTTCTTGTGAACCAATTGTTTGTACGATTTCTGTTTCCGGCACTAAATCTACTTTATTAACACGTTTATAATAATTGGCAACTGCTTCTAAAAATTCCTTTGAACCGGATAACGTATATCCGTAGGAAGAAGAACGTTTGCTTAATTCAGACATATGATTCCGTAACATTTCATGCGGGGGAATGTCGGGGCTCCCTAAACTTAAATCGATTAAATGCATTCCTTTTGCTTCTTGTTGTTTCGCGTAATTTTTTAAATCACCAAAAATGGCAGGTTCAAATAATGACATTTTCTTAGAGGGGATAATATTCAAGATGTAACACTCCTTATAATCAAACAAATATAAATCACATTTTAACATAGGACGGTTGATAATTCGCCATAAAATCAGAAAAGATAAAAAATACATATTTTATAGAGAATCTTTAGGGATATAACGGTGGAAATGGATACATGATTTTAAAGAATAGCTAATTTTTTGTTCATCCATTACACTAGTAAAAAATAGGTTGGAGGGAGATAGATGATCGTCTATTCATTAAGTGGTCCGAGTGGCACAGGGAAAAGTACAAGTGCCCTTCAATTTGCTTATGAACATCAAATAGAAGCGATTATCGATGACGGTCTCCTCATCATGAATGGGGAGAAAAAAGCTGGAACTTCGGCGAAATTTGAGAAAAATACGGTTACAGCTGTTCGCCGTGCTATTTTCCAGGATGAAGAACATAAAAGGGAAGTTGTCGATGCAATTCGTGAACATCATGTGCAATCGATTCTCATTATAGGAACTTCAGATAAAATGACCAAAAAGATTGCTGAACGTCTTCATTTACCACCTATTAAAGTATTTTACCGCATTGAAGACATTAGGTCCCAAAGGGAAATCCAAATGGCTAAGTTTGTAAGGGTGACCCAAGGGAAACATGTAATGCCTATCCCATATAAACAAGTAGGGCAAAACTTTTTTAAACGGTTAGTTCAGAAAGGATTTGATATTGTTTCAAAAAATAAAGTGAAAGTAGGGGAAACGACAATTGTTCAACCAGATTTCCATCGTCAAGTAGTCGCCATTTCCCGAAATGTTTATTCAGAATTGATACAACATATTATTCGTCAAAATAAAGTTGTTACAAAAGTGAATTCGGTTCAATTTGTTATGAAGAAACAACCGATTATTTATCTTTCCATTTATATATCATCACCGATCAACTATAGTGTAGTGGAAGAAATGGCCAATATACAGCGTATGATTTCAGAGCAATTTAATCGCCATTTTGAATTTGAACCGTCCCATATTCGACTTTTTATAAAAGGGATTAAATAAGGGATGGGCAGTGTTTCATATTGATTTGGAACGGACCTTTCTCTTTTTAATAACGGGAAAAACGTGGTTGCCTTTTTTCAACAAATGCGCGGACACCTTCAGGAAAATCGTTATGATCAACAAAGGTTGTGGATGAATTCCATAATACCGGTACTGAATCGATACATTCTTGTACGGACCGTTTAATTGCAAGAAGGGAGGCTGGTGACATGCCTGCCACTAATTTCCCCATACGAATCGCAAATTTATTTAAATCCTTTTCGGGTACTAAATAGTTTAGTAACCCTGCTCTATAGGCCTCCTCAGCTTTGTACATACGACCAGTAAAAACAAAATCCTTTGTTGCCGAGGGTCCTACTAAATCGACAAGACGTTTAGCAAATTTATTATTAATCGTAATTCCTAATTTACCGACCGGAATACCTAAACGGGACTTATCTGAACCAATCCGAATATCACAGGCTAATGCTAATTCCAACCCTGCCCCCATTGCAGGACCATTAATGACACCAATGACAGGAAGGGGTAATTGTTCGATAGTAGATATCGTTTTTTCCATTAAAACAAATGCCTCTTCTGCTTTTTCTAAAGAAATGGAGTTAAATTCTTTAATATCTGATCCTGCTGTAAAATTTTCTCCAGATCCACGAAGCAATAACACTTTATTTTTCGGATTATCAAGTGATTGTAAGGCGATTTTTGCCAATTGTTCCCACATATTCGCCGTTAAAGCGTTTTTTAATTGGGGACGATGAATTGTAATAATCGCTAATCCAGCAGTTTCTTGATAAATAATTTTCGCATCCTCTTCTTCCAATCGAGTTGTTCGTACTTGCATCGGAAACAACCTCCTAACTTAGATACCCCCATTATATACAACAAGCACTTTTTATCGAACTAAATTTAGAATATTTAATAAAAAAGTAACTTCTAACAATGGATATATTTTTGACAAAAAAAGATTTTCCCTCTATAAATTAACGGCAAATTTGCTTTAATCATATCTTGTTTGTTTTGTCACTTTTGTATTTGCATATTATCCGACACTTATTATATACTTTAAACTATATACGCACGCACAATGACTAAGCTGTAACATTCATATTATCCACGCTTTACGTAAATAAGGAGGGGGAATAATGATCCAACAAGTCGACTATTATAAAACTTATTTAGAATCATTAAAGAAATCACCCCATACAATCAAGCAGTATTGTATCGATGCAGAGCAATTTTTAAAGTTTATAAACGACAATGATGTATCATTGGATAATGATTTAAAAAAGTTTATATCATTTTATAAAGAGCATTTATTGAAAACATATAATTCAGTTGCAAGCATCAATCGAAAACTATCATCTTTAAAATTCTTTTTATCGTATTTAAAGGATCGGGATATCATTGATACATATCCTGTTGAACTATTAAAGCCTGTTAATAGTAGTTTAAGTACATTTAAAATATTAACAACTAATCAATTAGAAAAAGTATTAAATTATTGGCTTCATTTGTATAAACATAGTGAAGAAGCAGAATACAAATGGCTCGCATTGCGTAACTTTTGCATTGTGAATATTATACTTGAACTTGGTTTAAAACCCTTTGAAGTTGTAGCTATGAGATGGAGTCATATGGATGATCATTATATTACGATTATCCAGAGATCAAAAAATAGAAAACTTCCATTATCAGAAAGTCAAATGGCTTGGTTATCCTTATTAAAAATAGAAACTGAAAATTGTTTCCCATTTTATAAAAACATTGATTACATATGGATAGGACTTGGGAATAAGCAATATGAACCAATTACGGTAAAAACAATTGAACGGATCTTTCAAACAATTTCAAAAAATGTTGGATTTAAAGTAACTGCTACGATGTTACGTTACACAACGATTCATCATCATGTGCAACAAGGATATAATGAACAATTAAAACAAATTTATGAACGATTCGGTTATGCAAGAAAAAGTGTTCTTGTTGATCGAATGAAACGATTTAACTAAATGACAAGTTAAGAGGGGTAAGATGGACGAATTATATCGAAATAATACAAGTTTAATATTAGAAGGAGGGACTTTTCGTACCGTTTATACAGCCGGTATTTTAGATGCTTTTTTAGATCAACAGATAATGATGCCATACATTATTGGTATATCAGCTGGTGCAATGAATGCTTGTTCCTATATTTCTAAACAAAAGGAACGTACATTACGAGTGCTCATTAATTTCCGTCATGATAAACGTTATATGGGTTTTCGAAACTTCTTTAAAGAAAAAAGCATATTTGGGTTGGATTATGCCTATGATTTAATTCCAAACCAATTAGATCCATTTGATTGGGATACATATCAAAAATATGATGGCACTTTATTGTTTGGGGTAACAAATGCAATGACAGGCGAAGTAGAATATATGAATGCATTAGAAATGGATAGAAAATGTATGATGTTAAGAGCAACTTGCGCTATTCCTATTCTTTTTCCCGAAATTAAAATAAATGACATTCCGTACTTTGATGGAGGGTTAGCTGACCCCATTCCTATTCAAAAAGCGATAGACGATGGTTATAATAAACATGTTCTCGTACTAACCCGACCAAAGGGGTATCGTAAACAATTGGACTCCCAAAGTAAATGGGCTATGAAATTATTGAAAAGGAAATATCCGAAACTTGTAGAACTTATGCAAGTTCGTATTGATAAATATAATGAAACTTTATCATTATGTGAAAGATTAGAAGAAGAAGGAAAAGCCTTTATTTTTAGACCGGAATATCCGATGAAAAGTATGGAGAAAGATGTAAAGGTGATGCGTCAAAGTTATGAAATGGGATATAACTTAGCAAATAGTCAAATGGAAAAATTGACTGCTTTTTTACAAACGCCATAAAGAAAGAGGCTGGGACATAACTAGCTTCAAATAGTGAGAAAGGTGAATTTGAGGAAACTCAAATTCACCTTTCGCTATTTTT
>NZ_JBIQFG010000078.1:0-857 GCF_045369345.1 Ureibacillus sp. 179-F W5.1 NHS
GAGGATTAGCTCAGCTGGGAGAGCACCTGCCTTACAAGCAGGGGGTCGGCGGTTCGAGCCCGTCATCCTCCACCATATTTAATTTATGGTATAATGAAAGTAACAAAATAATAATATTATCGCGGGGTGGAGCAGTTCGGTAGCTCGTCGGGCTCATAACCCGAAGGTCACAGGTTCAAATCCTGTCCCCGCAACCAAATGGTCCCGTGGTGTAGCGGTTAACATGCCTGCCTGTCACGCAGGAGATCGCCGGTTCGATCCCGGTCGGGACCGCCATTTTAAATAAAAACATGGGTCAGTAGCTCAGTTGGTAGAGCATTAGATTGAAGCTCTAAGTGTCGGCGGTTCGATTCCGTCCTGACCCACCATGTAGATATGTTGCCGGTGTAGCTCAATTGGTAGAGCAACTGACTTGTAATCAGTAGGTTGAGGGTTCAAGTCCTTTCGCCGGCACCATTCCCATGGAGGGGTAGCGAAGTGGCTAAACGCGGCGGACTGTAAATCCGCTCCTTCGGGTTCGGCGGTTCGAATCCGTCCCCCTCCACCATTTCAAAAAAATAGGGGCATAGTTCAACGGTAGAATAGAGGTCTCCAAAACCTTTGGTGTGGGTTCGATTCCTACTGCCCCTGCCAATTTTTTAATTTAAAACTAGTTATTACGGCGATTGTGGCGAAGTGGTTAACGCACCGGATTGTGGTTCCGGCATTCGTGGGTTCGATTCCCATCAGTCGCCCCATTCTAAGTTTTAAAATAAAGAAATTGAACATAAATATAATTATGGCGATTGTGGCGAAGTGGTTAACGCACCGGATTGTGGTTCCGGCATTCGTGGGTTCGATTCCCATCAGTCGCCCCA
>NZ_JBIQFG010000078.1:957-5028 GCF_045369345.1 Ureibacillus sp. 179-F W5.1 NHS
TATAAACTTAGAATTACTATCTACATTATATTTTTGGGGTATAGCCAAGCGGTAAGGCAACGGATTTTGATTCCGTCATGCCCAGGTTCGAATCCTGGTACCCCAGCCATTTTGCGGAAGTAGTTCAGCGGTAGAACACCACCTTGCCAAGGTGGGGGTCGCGGGTTCGAACCCCGTCTTCCGCTCCAAAAAGTTATGGCGGCATAGCCAAGTGGTAAGGCACGGGTCTGCAACACCCTTATCACCGGTTCGAATCCGGTTGCCGCCTCCAAAATTTTAATCGGTATGACCGATCTTTTTTTTATCTTTTTTTAATATGCCGGTGTGGCGGAATTGGCAGACGCGCACGACTCAAAATCGTGTTCCATCACGGAGTGTCGGTTCGACCCCGACCACCGGTATCTTTAACATTTTTTAAGTTAATTTTAGAAAAGAATTATTTGCTCGTAAGCCTTGATATATAAGGGTTTACGAGCTTTTTTTGTGTTTTTAGGTTTCGATTGAAAACGATTGGTTTTCGAATGATTTTACACATTTTTTACACAAGTTTTACCCAATCATTTTCTCGAAAATCTTTATTGTTGCCTGCTCTTCTTTCTCTCGTAACTCTTTAATGACGTGGGTATACTCTCGTAAGGTAGTATCAATGTCACCATGTCCAAGTCGTTCACTTACATAATGAATTGAAATATTTTTATACAAAAGAACACTTGCATGTGTATGACGTAAACCGTGAATGGTGATTGGTTCAATACCAAGATTGCTTAACGTTTTCTTTAATAGCTTGTTTGCATTTGTGTTGCTTATAACTTTGTATCTTGAGGTAGGACTATAGAAAACCAACTGATGAATATTTGTAGGCATGGTTTTAAATAGTTTTTTAAAATGAGCCATGACAGTTGGATTCATTGTTATCGTTCGCACAGATTGTTCGTTTTTTGTCGGTCCGAAACCTTCAGGATGACGTTTCATATATCCCCAGGTTTTATTTATTCTTATCGTATTCTTTTTAAAATCAAAATCTTTCCTTGTAAGTCCAACCATTTCGCCAAAGCGCATTCCAGAAGTTAGTCCTAGTAGAAGTAGTGAATAACCTAATCCCTTGTTAATGTTCTCCCATATCTCTTTTAATAAGATCTCGCTTTCTTTATAGTTAAGATGCTTTTCTTCTGATTTTTTGGCGGGTACAGTATAGGTAATTACAGCATTTCTTGTAAAATCACGATGAATAATTTGTTCATCCATTGCGTCCTTCACACATGCACGAATATTATGGGTATTTACCTTTTCTACTGTTTCTTTAGATCTACTAGAACCAAACTGATTAATAAACATTTGATAATCATGTCTGGTGATCTCTTGTAAAGGTTTACTCCCGAAGTATTCTTTGATCGCTTTATAAGTGTATTCGTAATGCTTTCGAGTAGTAACACTGATATTTGTTTTATAAAGCCTAACCCACTTGTCAAAATAGTCATCTATTGGCACTGGAGTTAGATGAGGAAGAAGTCCTTTACTTAACTGTGATTCTATCTCTGCAGCTGCAATTTGAGCTTCTTTCTTAGTGCGGAAACCTCCCTTTCTTATAGGTTTTGATTTTCCGTTAACCATATGGCTAACAGTAAACTGATATGTTTTTCCTCGTTTTTTAATACTAGCCATATTTTCCCCTCACTTTTTTTCATAAGGGTGGCCAGTTCCGAAATAGGTCACCCTTATTTTAACAATTTCTTATATTGTTTTGTAGTTATATATAAGGTAGTAGGAATTATATCTGCTACTAGGAAGAAAATATTCGGTGAAAATTCTTATCCAAAAAGTCTGCCATTTTTAAAGCATGAAAAGACCAAGTTTGCCCTTTTGTTTTTGGATAGAAGACAAAACCACCATGTTCAGTATCAAGTATTTTTCTGAAATGTGATGGATAAAGAATATTTTCTTTAATCCATTCATGTTTTCGATTGATTCTTGTTTCGAGATCTTTCATTGACCAGTAGACTCCATACAGTTGTTGCTGTTTAAGCTCCTTCAGTTCTACTTTTGAGATTAATACGGTATCAGACGGGATTGGGATAGTTAGATTAACTGATAGCTGTTGTTCCATTTTTCATACCTCCACCATGATAATTATTCGATCATTGCAGCACAAAAAAATGCTTTTACAACAAGAAACAGAATCCATATGGACCTGTGACTTATTGCAAAAGCATTTTTGTTTTGCATTTTATCTAAAGTGTAATAGTTACTTTACAAGTTTATTGTTATAAAGAAATTTATCAAAGTGGTTTTTTATGCACAAAATAAAAAACACATTACTGATAAGTGCGGTCTTCAAGTAGAAAATATTGTAGTACCTTATCACAAATGCGTTTTACCTTTAGTGTAATAAATTACTTTGTTTTCAGTTTGTAAATATAATATACAAGAAGTTGGTAGATTAAGTCAATAGTTATATTTTTAAAGCAATAGATTAGTATACTGTTAGTATAGAGGTAGTTATAAACTATTGACCGTACTACCACTGTTACGTTTACAATTAATAATAAGTGGGGTATTGGAGGGATTTTGATGTCAAAAAAATACTATACTGTGGGTGAAGTTGCTGAAATATTGAATATCGATAAAATGAATAGGAGTCAGGTTCATAAATTGCTAGAGAGAATCGGAATTAAACCTGTGATAGGAAATAACAAATATAAGAAATATAGCGTAGAATCAATAGAGAGGGCTAAAGAATTAAAAAATGTTAAATGCAAAACAAACATACACTACAAAGATATCATTTCAATTTGTGATATTGTAGAAAATTGTACTTCTAGGGCTGGTGCTGTTAAAAGAATATATAATATATTCAAGCATTATGATTGTACAGCTAATCTCTTTTATACTTTAATGTTTTTTATGAATTGTTGTAATTCAATTATAGGTTTAAAAATGAAACAAGAGAATTAGTTGAGGAGATAACAGGTGTTCTTAACAAAAATCCACATTAACATGAAAACCTATACTCCATATATAATTATTATTTAAACCAAGCTTATGTGATGGATTTACTTATAGAACTATCCGAAATTGAACTAGAACCAGATATAGAATTTTGGGATTTAAATGTAATTAACTGTTTTCTTGACTATATGATTAAAGTTGAAACTAACAATTTGCAAGATAGTAAAAGAATAGATGAAAACTATATTACTAATCTATTGCCTAGTTATGATTTTCAATCACAGAATAATCAACTAATTAGAAAGTTGGAACTCTTATTAAATAAATTGAATGATTTTTATGGTGATACTAATCTTGAGTATGAAAAATGTATTAATATTTTTGCACATGCAATCATTATTGACCATAAACGTTTTTGCACCAACTAACCAGATAAATTAGTTGATTGCTGAAATCAAAAAAGTATTTGCTGGAGGTAATTATGTCAATTATTAAAGGTGGTACAGCAAGGTTTAATGGTGTGATATTTTATTCAGAGAAATATATTTCAAAACCAATTAGGAACAGAGATGGAACGATTAGTGTAAAGATTACCAAAAGAAAGGACATATCAAAGTTAGATAGAGTCATTAACAAAATTCCTATAATACGTGGATTATTCTTATTTATAAATCCGATTATAGCAATGTGGAAAATTTATCTATTTATATTTCTCCCACTTTTGGTTCTGCTTCTATTAATGAATCGTAATAGTGTAATAGCATCAGGTTCATCAATGCTAGCCTTATCAATAATTGCTGAATGGATTCAAAGTCATTTTTTACTACTACTTGCAATAATATTGGTTACATTTGGTTTAATTTGTAAAATGACAAATTTAGGTAAGTATCATGCTGCTGAACATATGACAGATACATCATATAGTTTATTATCCAGTCTAGCAATATCAGATGTAAGTAAACAATCAAGAACGCATAGACGTTGTGGATCAAATGTTGTGGTCTTTTTGTTCTTTTGTTGCTCCATCTTTTCTTTTTTTATTTCGGACCACTAGCGTCGCATTAAAATAATTCAATACCTAATTGAAATCTGAATTTTCTGTAATTCTATCTTTGCATAAAAAAA
>NZ_JBIQFG010000079.1:0-4867 GCF_045369345.1 Ureibacillus sp. 179-F W5.1 NHS
TTTTATTTCATTATAAATAAAAGTACCCTATAAGAGAGACCTTTTTTCAAGTGTCTTTCTTATAGGGTACATTTTATGTTGAGTTGTCCTTTTTATTATTTAACAGATTTTCGTTTTTCAATTCGGTGGGGAATAATTACGGATTGGTTATCAATCGTTTCTTTATTCATTATTTTCGTTAATAAACGCATAGCTACTGCCCCAATATCATATAAAGGAAATACTACACTCGTCAGCTGTGGACGTACCATACGGGCAAGTTTTGAATTTTCAAAACTAATCACTTCGATTTCGTCCGGAACTTTTCTTCCACTATCTTGAGCTCCATGAATAAGACCGATCGCTAATTCATCACTTCCTGCAAAAAAGGCAGTTGGTGGATTATCAAGGGCACTTAACGTTTCCCATGCTTCAATTCCACTGTCATACGTATCATCATCAGATACAATTAAATTTTCATCCAATTCCAGATTCGCATCAATAATCGCCTTTTTATAGGCTTCTAATTTGAACTTTGAATTAATGGTATATTGTAGAGGTCCAGATACGAAAGCAATACGTTTATGGCCATTTTCAATTAACATCTGTACCGCTTCATAGGACGCTTGGAAATAATCAATATTAACAGAAGCAAATTGATTCGATTCATCTACCGAACCAGCAAGTACGATTGGTACTGGAGAATGTTCCATTGACTGATGTAATTTAGGGGTAACTGCATCACTCATCATGACAATGCCATCTACTTGTTTACCAAGCATTGTATCGAGAAGTGTTAGTTCTTTTTCTTCGTTTTGATCGGAATTAGCTAAAATAATATTATATCGATACATTGTTGCAATATCTTCGATTCCGCGGGCAGCTTCTGCATAAATATTATTTGATATATCTGGAATAATTACACCGACAGTGGTTGTTTTTTTACTTGCTAAACCACGGGCTACTGCATTCGGTCGATATTCTAGACGTTCGATTACTTCTAATACCTTTTTTCTTGTAGCTGGTTTTACATTTTGGTTTCCGTTAACTACACGTGAGACCGTCGCCATTGAAACATTCGCTTCACGTGCAACATCATAAATCGTTACAGTCAAAGGATACGCCTCCTTTTATTGAATTAATATGTTCATCATACGATAATTTCCATTTCTTTTTCAATATAAAGCACATAATCTTCATAAAGATTCAATATTTGAAGCTTTTCATCCAATAAAAAACCCAAAAAGTATCCTATACATACTTTTTGGGTTTTTTAAAGAAATTATGCTTTATATTCATATTGTTTCATAAATTTTTGTATTTCATTATAGAAAGCATCGAATTGTGAAATATCCATTTGTTGTTGTGAATCAGACAAAGCAACAGATGGATCCGGATGCACTTCTGCCATAACCCCATCTGCACCAATCGCAATAGCTGCTTTTGCACATGGTAATAGTAAATCACGGCGTCCTGTGGAGTGGGTCACATCTACAAATACCGGTAAATGCGTTTCTTGTTTTAAAATCGGCACCGCCGAAATATCTAACGTATTACGAGTTGCTTTTTCATAAGTACGTATACCGCGCTCACAAAGGATAATATTTTCATTTCCTTTTGACATAATGTATTCAGCAGCATGAATAAATTCGTCGATTGTAGCAGCTAAACCACGTTTTAATAAAACAGGTTTATTTGTAGCACCAACTGCTTTTAATAATTCAAAGTTTTGCATGTTACGAGCACCAATTTGAATTACATCGACGTAATCTAAAGCCTCTTCAATATGAGTAGGTGTGACAATTTCCGTTACAACTGCTAAGCCGTATTCTTTCGAAATTTGTTTTAAAATTTTCAATCCTTCTAATCCGAGACCTTGGAAATCATATGGAGAAGTACGAGGTTTGTATGCTCCACCTCGGATTAATTTCAATCCTTTTGATTGGATAGAAGCAGCAACTGCTGCCACTTGTTCATAGGATTCTACAGAACAAGGACCAAATACAAACGTTGGATCGCCTACTCCTACTTTTTCATTATTAATTTCAATTACAGTATCTTCCGATTTTTTCTTACGAGATACAAGTAATTCCTTTTTCTTGTCTGCCTCTAATTGTTTTAAAGCCGTTTTGAAAATTTGTTTAAAAATATAATCAACCGTCATTTGATTTAACGGTCCTTTATTATGTTCTTTTAATAAATCTAACATATGTCGTTCACGAAGAGGATCGTATCGGTTTACCCCTTGTTTTTCTTTAATTTTACCAATTTCATTAACAACCTCAGCTCGCTCATTAATAAGACGTAGTATTTCGAGGTTTAAAGCATCTATCTGACTGCGAAGGATTTCTAAGTTTTTTTCACTCATTTCCTTTTCTCCTCTCTCTGTACCGAACTCTTTCAGAACGTTGAAATGTATGATACATTTGTTAGTGATAGTCCTATTATAGTCAACAATATTCATATTGTCACGCAATTTCAATTTAGCGCTTCAACTCGCTAAAGTTTTCTCTATATTCCCTTTGAAAGGAAGCGATTTCATTTGAGTTCCAAACTATTCGCTTTAGACATAGGTACCCGTTCTGTCGTCGGTATTATACTAGAAGAACAGGATGACCATTTCCATGTCATGGACATACTTATAAAAGAACATAAAGAACGGGCTATGGTAGATGGCCAAATACATAACGTGTTATATGTTGCAGAGTTAATTAAAGAAATCAAAAATGAGCTTGAAGAAAAACATGGCCCACTAACAAGGGTGAGTGTTGCCGCAGCTGGTCGTGCATTAAAAACCGAACAAGCAAGCGTTACGATTGATATAAAGAATCGTCCTATCTTTACCGAAGAAGATATAAATAGACTTGAGCTTCAAGCTGTTCAACATGCTCAACAACAACTCCTTTCCTCTAAGGAAGAGGAATCCTTTAATCATTATTATTGTGTAGGCTACTCAGTCCTATACTATAAGTTAGACGGTGAAGAAATCGGTAGTTTACTAGATCAGCAAGGCCATGAAGCGACAATCGAAGTAATTGCTACCTTCCTACCCCGTGTAGTTGTTGAATCGTTACTAGCTGCCCTTAAACGAGCAGATTTAGAAATGGAAGCATTAACTTTAGAACCGATTGCCGCTATTAACGTTTTAATTCCTCAATCGATGCGACGTTTAAACGTTGCCTTAGTTGATATCGGTGCAGGTACTTCAGATATTGCCATTACGGACAAAGGAACAATTGTTGCTTATGGTATGGTCCCTACAGCTGGAGACGAAATAACGGAAAGCTTAAGTGACCACTATTTATTAGACTTCCCAGTGGCAGAGATGGCAAAACGACAATTAGCAACGGAAGAAAACATACTTATTAAGGACATATTAGGATTCGATCAATTTTATCCAAGGGATGAAGTAATCCAAGCAATTCAACCGTCTATTCAAAATTTAGCTAAAGCGATTGGCACTGAAATTTTACGTTTAAACAATCAAACACCTCCAAAGGCAATTATGTTAGTGGGGGGAGGTAGTTTAACTCCTAATTTAACAAATGAACTATGTCATGTTTTGAACCTTCCTGCAAATCGAGTTGCCGTTCGTGGTATCGACGCCATTCAAAATGTAACAAAAGATGAATCAATCCCATCAACCCCTGAGTTAGTAACTCCTATTGGTATTGCGATTGCTGCAAAAAAGGCACCGATTCAGTACATGACGGTAACAGTGAATGATCAAGTTGTTCGTTTGTTTGAAATGAAGGAAATGACGGTTTCTGATGCCTTTTTAGCTGCAAATATACGGGCAAAACAGCTCTACGGTAAACCAGGACAAGGTATTTCCATCACTGTAAATGACCACGACATTTTTTTACCTGGAGAACATGGCGAACCAGCAACGATTGTTGTAAATGGAGAACCGGCGTCAACAAAGTCAATCATTCAAAATGGGGATTGTATCACATTAGTAGAGGGTAGACATGGAGAGGACGCTAAAGTAACTGTACGTGACATTGTGGACGATGCCCTATTTAAAAGTATTACGGTACAAGGAACCCTTTATCATATTGAACCTAAAGTAAAAGTAAATGATCAATACTGTTCCCTTGATTTAGAACTACAGGATCGTGATCGAGTTTACATTGAAACGATCGAAACGGTCGAAGACGTATTTAAACATATAAAAGCCATTGATCTATTGCATAAATTACAACCTTTTTGTATTCATGTAGACGGACAACCGATGTTTTTACAGGATTTCACACCAACCTTATTCATTAATGATAAACCAAGTAAACTTCACTATCCTGTTAAAGATGGTGACCGTATTAAAGTGGATGAAAACTCCCTTCCAACTGTAGAAATGATGATGGGTAAATTAAATTTATCATTAGAAGAAAAGATCATTGTCACTTTCCAAAATGAAACGGTGGAATTAACAAAACAATGCCATGAAGTATTACTTAATGGAACAGCTTTATCTCCTTCTTCTACAATTCGTAACGGTTCTACTATAACGATTGTAGAGAAGGAATCTAATCGATGGAGATTCCAAGATGTGTTCCGTTTTTCAAACTGGCAACTTCCCAAGGATTTTCAAGGTTATTTTACAATTTTAAGAAATGGGGAAGCTTCTTCCTTTGATGAAGAAATTTTTGGCGGCGACCATTTAGAAATTATATTATCGGAACATCCAATCCCGAATTAAATAATACTGTTTACAACAAAAAACTGCCCATTTCCATTTGTAAAATGTACCCTATAAGATAGACACTTAAAAAAAGTCTCTCTTACGGGGTATTTTTTTATTTATAATGAAAAAAACAATTAGATGGAGCAGAACTTATGTCGAAGAAATTATTTACTACTTATGAACAAAAATTACTTAAGAAAAATC
>NZ_JBIQFG010000007.1:0-100807 GCF_045369345.1 Ureibacillus sp. 179-F W5.1 NHS
CCCCTTTAGGGGCAGTTAGTAAGGAGCCCTTATAGGGCGTTACTAAAACCGCCTGTTTTACAGGCGGATATTTATTGCTATTAAACTCCTAATTCAAAATTTTACATCGCAAAATATGTAAAAAAATGTTTAAAATCAGTTATATTAGACATGAGTAAATATTACTAATTTTGTGAAAAAAGGTTTATTACTTTTGGTCAATTTAGCATTGTAGTAAAAAATACTTAATTTTAAGGCGCAAGGGGCAAACCTATCGAAAGGTGGGGACGCAAAGCTACAGTTCTAAAGTGGGTAAAAAATCCTATCAAGGTGGCTGAGTTACCGTAATATCGATAAACTCCTCTTACTGGTAGCTTGTTTTGTACTGTCTTTTTTCGCTTAGTAATGGAAGGGGTTTATTTTTTTTGAAAAAAAGGCTTTTTTAGTTTTACTATCTTTTTTACTCGCATTCAGTAGTGTTGGAGCATATTTTGTGTTCCCGACAAAGGAAAAAAATGATAGCCGTAATAGCAATGAGTTATTCACAAATCCGAATAGTTTGCTAGATTTAGTCTCTGAACAAAATACGACTAATGATACTATGGCCAATACATTGACAAGCGCCACGTCCAATCAAACAATAGGAAATAATAGTGAAGCGAATAGTGTTACGCAAGGGCTTCCAAACTTAGTGTCGGGAAATTTAACTGAAAATTCAAATCTCAACCCGTCACAACCAAGAGCTATATCCGAAGAACCTATTTCTGCGGAAACAAAGGAAGAACCACCAGTAAATGTTGAAAATGGGTATCTAGAACTGGAAGAAGTAGATATAAATGTCCCTCAAGTAACCCTTTCCTTAAATCTTACAAGGAACTATTCAAGCAACGATAGTGAATTAGGCTATTTTGGAAAAGGTTGGAACATCCAATTAGACTCTCGATTACAAATGTACACGGAGTTTTCGATCGGAGAGTCACGTTTAGATGGAAGTACGCAAAGCTATGAATTTATTAAAGATGACCCAGAAGCTTATATCACAGAATATGATAACGATAAAATGACAAACTACGAGCTTGATAAAGGGCATTATGAAACAACTGAAAACGGAGATACCCTTACAAGTAATACCTGCTCAAAACAACGTTCAATATACGTACGATGCAGCAGGCAATCGATTAAGTATGAAAAATGACCAAGGAACGATCTATTATACGTACAACGTGATGAATCAACTTCTTTCTGATGGTAATACCGATTATCAATATGATGATAACGGCAATGTAATATCCAAAACATCGGAAGGAAAAACTGTTCAATATACGTACAATGGTGCAAATCAACTAACTTTAGCCGAATTTGAAGATGAAAGTTATACTAGCTATTCCTATGATGGACTAGGTCGTCAAATATACCGTGAGGAAATGTCATGGAAAGATTATGATGGGAACAAAGTAGCTAGCAATAACAACAAAGGTAATAACGGAAAAGGCGAAGAAAAACGAAACGAAAATGCGAACAAAAACAACAATAAAAATAGTAACAATTGCAATCTAGGTAATCCAGGTAATGGAAATGGTCCATTTAATAACCCGGGGCAAGGAAAAAAACTTGGGTTATATAAAAAATGGTTAGAAGAAAATGGTCAAAACAGTATGGACCACATTTATCATAAGGAAACGACCTATTTATATGAAGGATTATCAAACGTTCTTCATAAAGAATACAGTGAAAGTGGTTCTCCTTATGCTGAGTACTATCAAGGACCAGACAATCAAACGGTTTCCCGAAAAATGTTTGGGATGCACGGGTTATCTAATCCATCCCATAATCCGGACCTAAAAACAACGGGTGGTTTGTTATACTATCAGTATGATGGTATACGTAACGTTTCCGCTGTAACAGATCGTTACGGAGATATGATTGAAGAGTATCGATATGATGCCTTTGGTGGAATTTATACAGGTACGACAACACCGTATAACTTCAATAGCTTTACGGGAATGTCTTACGATGGGAAAACCGGATTAGTGAACATGAATGCCCGTTGGTACGACCCATCCATAGGTCGCTTCATGTCGGAAGATACGTATCCTGGTAATATGATGCAAACCCAATCATTGAACCGTTATTCTTATGTCATGAACAATCCGGTAAACTACTGGGATCCAACAGGACATGTGGCGGAAAACTTATATCCAGAAGGCTTATTCCGGAATGGGTACGGAATTATGAATCGAATGTAGTACAAGTAAGCGACAACACATATGATGGATGGTTTCCAAAATATGAAGCACCAACTGTAAGTTATGGTGAAACAACACTTGCAGATACTACGCAATTTGAACGATACTATCTGCAAACGTATTATCAAGATCGAACAACGACATGGGTATATGAATATAAGCATTACCTAATTACAAATGATATTGAGAGAGTAACATCACAAGAAGATCAAACGTTCCAGGTAACAGATACCCTCTCTTGGACAAAACAAATAAGTGCTGCAGAGATTGCTATGCAAACCCAACAAGAAATTGCCAAATACGGAGCACCACCAAATGCAAGTATACTTCCAGGCAAGCCGATTTTACCTGAGCGATATGTATCAGCCGTAAAAAGGCACATAATGGAGCAATTTAAAACGGCAGAAAGAGTCCAAATCAATATACCTATTCTGAGAAAGGTGCTACTTCCAATTGAACTGGCTATAAAAGTAATAGAACATGATTAACGGTAGTCCTTGTTAATTTAAAGTATAATATAATAATAGGCTTGATATTTCATCTCCCATAGAAGCATAACTTAGCTTAACTGTTCGTTAAGAAGGAGTCTTGCCACTGAATGTGGAATTTGTTAAGATGAAATGATTTTTTAGTCTTTGCCTAAAAAAGTTGTATTGAAAGGGGTATTTACATATGCAAACATTTGATGCGCTTGTCGTAAATAAACAAGAAGAACAATTTACTGTAGATGTTCAAAAACTAACAATAAACGATTTACCAGAAGGGGAAGTGCTTATTCAAGTTAACTATTCTGGAGTGAACTATAAAGATAGTCTAGCCTCAATCCCAAATGGGAACATTGTTAAAAACTATCCGTTTGTACCAGGAATTGATTTAGCAGGAGTTGTCGTTTCTTCAGAAGATCCCCGTTTTAAAGAAGGGGACGAGGTTATAGCGACAAGCTATGAAATCGGGGTATCCCATTTTGGAGGTTATAGCGAATATGCCCGTATTCCAGCTAAATGGGTTGTGCCTCTTCCAGATGGGTTAACTTTAAAAAAAGCAATGATTATCGGTACAGCAGGATTTACGGCAGCCTTGTCCGTACAGCGACTACAAGATAACGGTGTTTCTCCTGAAAAAGGAAAAGTGTTAGTGACGGGAGCAACTGGTGGTGTTGGTAGTTTTGCCATTTCGATTCTTTCTAAACTTGGCTTTGAAGTAGAAGCAAGTACAGGGAAAGCATCTGAACAAGACTATTTAACTAGTCTCGGCGCTACTTCTATTGTTCCACGGGAAGAAGTATTTGACGGTAAAATTCGAGCGCTAGGTAAACAAAAATGGGCTGCCGCAGTTGACCCTGTTGGTGGAGAACCATTAGCTGCGTTACTTAGCCAAATTCAATACGGTGGGTCAGTCGCAGTTAGTGGCTTAACGGCAGGAGGAAATGTTCCAACTACGGTTTATCCATTCATTCTTCGAGGTGTGAATTTATTAGGGATTGATTCCGTATATTGTGATATGGAAACACGTCTAAAAGTGTGGGAGCGTTTAGCGAATGTTTACCAATCTGAGAGTTTAGAAGAATTTATTCAACAAGAAGTATCTCTTGCCCAACTTCCAGAAGTCTTGCCAACATTGTTAAAAGCTCAAGCAAGAGGAAGAATCCTTGTAAAATTAATTTAGGAGGTTGGAACATGATTGTTTCTCAAGAAGTGTTGGATTTGTATGGTGTGAAAGATGAACATGCGTATATGGAGCGAATTCAATCTCAAGCATTGAATACGCTTATCGAAGCTCTTGATATTCAATATGAAGAATTATCATTAGATCGGGTCGTTATGACAATGCCAGTCGGGCCAAAAACGAGACAACCTGCAGGGATTTTGCATGGAGGCGCATCCGTTGCTTTAGCAGAAACGGCTGCAAGTATTGCTACGGCTATAAATGTTGATTTAACAAAGTACAATCCTGTTGGAATGGAGATCAATGCCAACCATATCCGCAGTAAAAAAGACGGCGTTGTCAAGGCGATTGCAACTCCTTTACATAAAGGACGGACAACGATGGTTTGGGACATTAAAATTGTCGATGAAGATGAGAAACTAATTTGTGTGTCTCGTTGTACGATGGCGGTTGTTAGCAAAAAATAATCATGATGACTTAAGCGTTAATCTTTGAAAAAAGGATTAACGCTTTTTATTCGTGTTAAGAATAGATTTCGTTGGGACAAAAAAGGAATAGAAGTATTCATATATGAATAAGTGGATTTATTTGACAAAGTACCTATCGGGGTATACCATGTGGCTAAAAGTTATCATTAGAGGGAGGGATACAGTTGAATTCCTACGAAGATAAATTGAAAAATCGGGTAAAGCGGATTGAAGGGCAACTTCGGGGCGTTTTGAAAATGATGGAAGAGGGGAAAGATTGTAAGGAAATCATTACACAACTTTCAGCAGTACGTTCTGGGGTGGATCGCACAATTGGTTTAATCGTAAGCTATAACTTAATGGATTGTATCCAGCAAGCTAATGGTGACGAAGAAAAATTGCAAGACTCCGTTCAAGAGGCAGTTAATTTGTTTGTTAAAAGTCGATAATATATAATTTTTTATCATGCTTATGAAGCTTAGATAGCTTTTATAAAATATAGTTTATGGGAGGAACATTACTATGAATAGTAAGTACCAAGATTTATTTACGTCTTATACTTTACCTAATGGTGTGGAATTAAAAAATCGTATCGTCATGGCACCAATGACGAATTACTCAGCAAATCCGGATGGAACTGTATCCGAAGCAGAGGTTAACTACTATGTTCGTCGTTCAAATGGTGTTGGTATGGTTATTACTGCTTGTACATATGTCACACCGAATGGAAAAGGATTTGACGGTGAATTTGCTGGCGATCGAGATGAAATGATTCCGAGTTTCAAACAACTTGCTTCAGCGATTAAAGCAGAAGGAGCAAAGGCGGTATTACAAATTTTCCATGGTGGTCGATTATGCCCTCCAGAATTAGTACCGAATGGAGAGATTGTTAGTGCTAGCGATGTGCCAGCTGAACAGCCAGGAGCCATTTCACCAAGAGCTTTAACAGAAACGGAAATCGAAGAAATTATTGAAGCCTTTGGTGAAACAACACGTCGAGCGATTGAAGCTGGATTTGATGGTGTAGAAATTCACGGAGCAAACGGCTATTTAATTCAACAATTCTTCTCACCCCATAGTAATCGTCGAGAAGACCGCTTTGGAGGCAGTTTAGAAAAACGTATGACATTTCCATTAGCGATTGTGGATAAGGTGAAAAGTGTAGTGGAAAAACATGCAACGTCACCGTTTATCGTTGGTTATCGTTTTTCACCAGAAGAACCGGAAACACCAGGCATTACAATGGCCGATACATTAGCGTTGGTAGATGCTTTAGCTAATAAAGGTCTTGATTATTTACATGTTTCTTTATCGGAATTCTTCTCAACGCCAAGAAGAGGGGTAGAAGATTTAACGAAAACGCGTATCGATTATTTACTTGAAAAAATCGATAATCGAGTTCCTTTAATTGGTGTAGGTTCGATTCATACTGCAGAAGATGCACGAAAAGCCTTTGAAACAGGCGTTCCTCTTATCGCTATAGGCAGAGAACTGATTATTGACCCAGATTGGGTGCAAAAAGTTGCCGAAGGAAGAGAAGATGAAATTGTAACGAAAATTGATAAAAACAATCAAGAACAACTTGTCGTACCAGATCCATTATGGCATCGAATTTTAAATGTTCCAGGTTGGTTCCCAATTGCATAAACGAACGATCAATCAGATCTCTACAATAAGTAGAGGTCTGATTTTTTTTTGGAGCTTTTTTGATTTTCACTTTTAGGTAAACAACTAACATTTCCACATTTAGTTTAAACCTCATCAACTAATATTTTCCGATACTCCCCTGGCGTCATATTCGTGAACTTTTTAAAAGTTTTATAGAAATGGGATGAATCATAATAGAGATTTTCATTTAGGTGTTTTTCTATATGAAAATCACCTTTTACAATGTCGTTGATTATATATTGAAAATTCACAAGTTGAAGGAATGTTTTTGGTGGAATGCCTAGCTCTTTTTGAAACAACAGACGTAAATATCGTTCGGAGTAGCCAGTAAATTGTTCTAAATCTTTCACATGCAAATGACCATGGTGAAAGATGATTTTGTTTATACAACTTGCAACGATGGTGGAATAAAGTTGTGAATTACGAGGATGTTTTAAGTAACACTCAAGAAGTTGCATTTGTTCGATAAAAGTATGCTTTTGTAGAAGTAACTCATAAAGAGGGCGTAGATAGGGGGCAACTTCAAATAACGAGAAAGCCTTTTCACTATTAATCTCTTTTAAAGATAGTTGGAAAGGAAATAATTTTTGTAGAGGAAATAGACGGATTCCAAAGTATGTAGAGTATGCACTGAAAGGAAGGAATGTCCGTTTTTTAGGACTTGGAACGAGTAAACATTGCGACTGTATGCCGTCTAGATGAAAAAGGAGATCGATACAACCATTTGGTATGCTCGGGAAAAGAATGTTCTCGTTAATATTTCCTTTCGTTTTGAACTGATAAACAAAGGCTATGGAATTTTGAAATGGAGGAGAAGTTTTCGACATTTGCAAAGATTGTATGTTTTTTTTCCATTCAGGTTGAAGAGGGTTAAACTTGTTTACTAACTTCATAGAATCACCCCAAATAAAAATTTTACTATTATTTTTATATTACCTTTTAGTATTGTTAGAAAATATAACATGGATTTCCGATTTTTACAATGTTTAAAATATTCTGTTAACTTAAAATACAAAATAATGAAAGGAGATATTACATGTGGTCAAAAGGAAGAAGGTTATAAAAGTTTAAGTATGAAGGAGGGGTCACGTGGAAAAGGCTTTACAATTAGCGAATAGCTATCCGGTCTGGATATTTGCCGCAATTGTTATAGGGATTGTTATTTTTCAAGCGATTGTATTTATAAGACTTGCTACTAGGACAAGTCAAAATGTTGGAATGACTAAGCAGGAAGTCCAGAGCGCACTTAAAGTAGGGGCGATTAATGCAATCGGTCCAGCGATGGCCAGCTTAATTATTGCCATTTCTTTAATGACATTTCTCGGAAACCCAGTGACTTTCATGAGGTCTGTTGTCATTGGATCTTCAGCTACTGAATCAGCGGGTGCTAATTTAGCTGCTACTGCCTTTGGTACAGAACTTGGCTCTGATGGTTTTAATGAACAAGCCTATACTACAATCGTTTGGACATTGTGTTTAGGTGGATTAGGATGGTTATTAGTAACAGTTTTCTTTACGAAATCCTTAGGTAAAATGCAGGAGAAAATCTCCAGTCAACAAGGAAGTAAACGAGGAAGCTTAATGGCAATTATTTCAAGTGCTGCTATGCTGGGGGTCTTTGGAAACTTTGGAAGTGCTGAGTTATTGAAGGGAGTTACCAATGCTGTTGTTATTATTACCGCAGCTTTGTTCATGTTCATTTTACTGATTATTGCGAATAAGTTTAAGTTGAATTGGTTAAAAGAATGGTCATTAGGATTTTCAATTTTGGCAGCATTGTCAGTCGGATTCTTCATTATATAAGTAGGGGGAAAGTGGATGGAAATGAGTAATAAAGCTTTAGTAGCAGAGGAAATTGCCGCAAATCCAAAGGTCGAAAGTCTAGAGATGGAACAATTCCATCAAAAATCTCATTTTTGGGGCCGCTTAACAATGTGGGCAGTTATTATTTTAAGTGTTCTGTTGCCGCTCTACCTTTCATTTGTTGTCGGCTATCACCCTGGATGGGGCCCGATTGTTGCAGCATTTATAGCCTATGCAGCCATGGTTGGATATGCATGGGTAATTGAACCAATTTCTTATTATCCAACATTAGGTGTTTCAGGTACCTACTTAGCCTTTTTAACTGGCAATATTTCAAATATGTGTCTTCCCGCTGCTGCAGCCGCTCAAAATACGATTGGAGCTGAGCCGGGAACGAAAAAAGGAGAGATTACAGCCGCATTAGCCATTGCAGCCGCTTCGTTAGTAAATATTGTTGTGATAGCCATAATTATTGCTAGTGGCTCTTACCTGATTTCGATTATACCCTCATCTGTACAAGCTACCTTTCAATTTGTCGTACCGGCCATATTTGGAGGTATTTTAGCTCAATTCGCTATTAAAAACCCGTTATATGGATTAATCGCTGTCATAACAGGCATCGTTATAAATTTAACCCCGATTATACCTTTCTTCAGAGGAATTATCTGTATTGCAATTACCATTACTATTTGTCTTTATTTAGAAAAAGTAAAAGCTCGTAAAAAATCTGTCGCTTAATTTATCTCTATGTTTGTTTTAATAGTTTTCGTATTTCCAATATTCATTAAATAAAAAAGAAAGAGGAGCTGTTGAAAATGACAAAAGAAAATATTTTAGAATGGATTAAAAATAATCAAAGTGTTTTTACAGAAATGGCTCAAAACATTTGGGACAATCCCCAAATTGCCTATGAAGAAAAATACGCAAGTGAGTTGCAAATGCTAACTTTAGAACAGGCAGGTTTTAAGATTACAAGGGAAATTGGCGGTGCCTCCACTGCTTTTGTAGCAGAATATGGCTCTGGTAATCCTATCATTGGTATTTTAGGAGAATATGATGCATTACCAGGGTTATCACAAACGGTAAGTACTGTTCATACGGAAGTGGTAGCAAATGGACCCGGACATGGCTGTGGACATAATTTACTAGGAACAGCGGGAGTAGAGGCCGTAATGGCAGTGAAAGAAGTTATGGAAGCCAAAGGATTAGTGGGGACGATTCGTTATTATGGATGTCCAGCAGAAGAAGTGCTATCAGGGAAAACGTTTATGGCACGAGAAGGGGTGTTTGATGATTTAGATTGCGCATTAACATGGCATCCGGGCACATCTAACTTTGTAGTAAATATGAGTATGACGGCGATGGTTTCAGTGAAATTTCATTTTAAAGGCATTACTGCCCATGCAGCCGGAGCACCCCATGCTGGTAGAAGTGCGTTAGATGCAGTGGAATTAATGAACGTTGGAGCGAACTATATGCGAGAGCATATGCTTGATGGTTCACGAATTCATTATGTCATTACAAATGGAGGGATGGCTCCAAATGTTGTTCCAGATCAAGCGAGTGTATGGTACTATTTGCGGGCAGCAACAAAGGAACAAGTAGATGAAATGCTTGAACGAATAGAGAAGATTGCTAAAGGGGCGGCTATGATGACCGAAACGGAAGTCCGTTCTGAAATACTAGCCTTTGCTTACGAAACGCTTCCGAATGATGTGTTAAATGAATTAATGCTTCAAAATATGAAACTAGTGGGAGCTCCTCTCTTTACTGAAAGTGAATTGGAATTTGCTAAAGAGTTGGTCAATACAGTGGATGAAAAAATCGTTGAAACGTCAAAGAAACAATTTGGTACTTATATTGAAGACATTTTACCAACTAGCTTTGACTACTATAAAAATTTAAAGGGTGTTTCAATCGGAGGTTCAACCGATGTTGGGGATGTTAGCTGGATTACGCCAGTTGGACAGGTTATGACGACCTGTGCACCGGTTGGCGTACAAGCCCATTCTTGGCAGGCAACTGCTGTCTACGGTTCTTCTATAGGTTATAAAGGAATGCATTTAGCAGCTAAAACAATGGCCCTTTCGCTATATGATTTGCTTACAAATCAAGAACTGATTGACCAAGCGAGACAAGAATTCTTTGTGGAAACGGGAGGGAAAAAATACGTTCCAGGAATCCCAGAGGAAGTGAAACCGCCATTTGCATCAAAAGTAGCCGAATCGACATTAGTGTAAAGAATAAATTCTTCGGATCGCTTTCAAGAACAATCTCTTGTTTTTTAAGAGATTGTTCTTTCCATTTTACCGAATACTTTCAATCTCATATTAAAAATAACTTTGAAAAAAGAATCGAGCTGTCGCTTCTAAAGTATCCTGCTAAGATGGATGATATTCGAAAGTCCAACGAGGTAGTTGAACAAATAATCTCTCAAATTGTCACTTTATACAAAAGGAAATACGATGTGGAATTTAATATAAATATCCATATAATTATAGGGTTGCATGGATCGAATGCCTTTACCCATCGTCAAATCATCCCCGACATCACTTTCTGTTTAGAAAAATTGTCATCGAAAGAGCACCATTTAAAGGTAATCATTGCCCACGAATTTGGTCACGTTCTACACAATATTCTTTCAGAACAAGCAGGGGTAAATTGGGCTAATATGCAATGGGAACATCCTTATACATGGCTATTACAAGAAGGTTGTGCAACTTACTTTTCTAAGCAAATTGTAGATGTAAATGAAGAAATTTATTTTCTATATGAAGAGGATAGGGAAGGGTGGCTACAATTTGCGAATAACAACAAAAAGGAAATTATTAAAGCTTTTCAATTGGATGTAAAACATTTATCATCAAAAGAGGTATATATGGAATGGTTTTCCATAAATGGTGGTAGTCGTTTCGGCTATACTCGTCTAGCTTATTTTATTGGTTACTCTATTCTTCAATTTTTAATCGAAAAGTTTGGAGAGCATAAGGCGGTTATGCTATGGAAAAAAGAAGAATTTTCTCATGAAATAGAGAAAGTTTTAATAAACTTTATAAATTAAAATCTTGAACGATATAAAATGAAATTAAAACGTCTGTGGAAGGAAGAAACTTTGTGAATATTTTTATCTCGATTATTTTATACATCGTTAGTTTAATTATATTTTATATCATCATTGAAACGGCTGTTCGAAAAGGAATTGATAGTTCCGTTATTGGCCGGTATTTAGAAAAAAAGCATGGAATGAAAGAAGAACAAAAATCCTTTTTCAGTAATGATTTAGATGATTAAACATTCACTATTATTAAAACTTTATAAGGAAATAAATGAAGCGTTCGTCCGTTGAAGGATAAATGCTTTTTTTATTGAATACTATTCATTAACAAATATAGGAAGATGAAGGGGAGGATAGAATGAACATTCGAAGGGCAACAATATCTGATGCAGAAGGAATTGCAAGAGTACACGTCGATTCTTGGAGAACGACTTATAAAAATATTATACCGGATAGTTTCTTAGCAAAACTGTCATACGAGCAAAGAACGGAATTGTGGAAACGAAATATTGCGCAAACGGGAAATTACGTGTTCGTTGCTGAAAGTCCAACGGGAGAAATTGTAGGGTTTGCTGATTGTAGTAAAAGAAAAGAAAACCTAATTCCAAATTCAGGGGATTTAACGTCTATCTATCTTTTAGAAGAATACCAAGGTCAAGGGATTGGGAAGAAGTTAATGAAGCAACTGTTCTTGCAATTTCAAGAGTTAGGTTATGACACAGTGTTTGTGGAAGTTTTAGAAGACAATAAAACCCGCTACTTTTACGAAGCGTTTGGTGCTGAACTTTTCAAATCAGAAACGATCAAAATTGGTGGGAAAGAACTTGAATTGTTAATTTATCGATGGGAAAGTTTAGATGCAATTCTGTTAAATGAATGAAACAATACTGGGGAAATGTGGAGAAAAAGGTGGTGATGAAAAATGGAACAAATATTAGAAAAAGCATTAGATTTAAGGGGAAAAGGAAAGCTTAAAGAATCGAATAACATATTGATTGATCTTGTACAAAACTTTCCTAACCATGCTTCTCTTAACTATCAATGTGCGTGGAGTTTCGATGTATTAGGAGAGGAAACAAGAGCCGTTCCCTATTATGAAAAAGCAATTAAATTAGGCTTACCAAAAAAAGAATTGGAAGGTGCCCTTATAGGGTTAGGCAGTACATATCGAACAATTGGAGAATATGAAAAATCAAAAGAAACCTTTCAAAAAGGATTAAAATTATTCCCAAACAATCACGCAATAAAAGTCTTCTACTCAATGACTTTATATAATCTAGAAGAATATCAGCAAGCTATGGAAGTATTGCTTCTTTGTTTAGTTAACACAACGACGGATGAAGATCTATTAAACTATGAAAAAGCAATTCGGTTTTATGCCAATAAACTAAATGAAACGTGGTAGTAACGAATGAAGGGGCAATTATCCTATTTGATAATTGCCCCTTTTTTGCGGAGGGGAATTTTGGAAGTGGGATTAAAATGAAATGAATTATTGTAAAAAAATAGCACTCGGTAAGATAAAAGACACCCTTCAGAAATTTTGAAAATGGGGTAAATTTCATTTTTTATGAATAAAGCGCATTCATATAGAATAATTAAACGTTTATATAAGAAATCAATTAATTTTTAAACGGGCTATTTTTCATCCCGGTGAAGAAATTGGAAATCTGGAAGACTATGATTCTATGTTAGAATAGTAATCTGAAAGGAAAAGAAGGGATAAAAATGAACAGAAGTGCATATTTTGATAACGCAAAAGCCTTACTTATTTATTTAGTGGTATTAGGACATTTAATGTCTGGTTATCTACAAGAGAACGAGTATCTCGATACTTTATATTTGGTCATTTACTTATTCCATATGCCGGCATTTATATTAATATCAGGGCACTTTTCTCGAACGATCAAAAGTAAAAATGATTTGAAAAAAATAGGGAAAACGTTAGTGCTACCCTACATCATTTTTCAAATAGCCTATACATTTTATTATAAAAACATCTTTGGTGACGATGTTACCTATGATTTTTTTGAACCGCGTTATGCTTTATGGTTTTTATTGAGTATGGTCATGTGGAAATTGATGTTAACGATATTTGGCCGTCATTGGATTATGGTAGTAATGTCAGTAGTTTTATCATTATCTGTCGGCTATATTAGTGAAGTAAATGAATGGCTGTCATTGGCAAGAATATTTTTCTTCTTCCCGTTCTTTTTAATGGGGTATTACATGAGTCGTGAAAATTTCGTGAAGATGAAAAATAAATGGAATGTATCCATTGCGAGTATTTTAGGGCTAGTGCTTGTTATCGTCATCCATCTTTACGGAGATGTTCGTTGGCAAGAATGGCTATTTGGACGAATTCCTTATGAGGAAATCGAATTTTCAATTCTAGAAATAGGTGCGTTAAGCCGCTTACTCGTATATGTATTCATGTTTGTGGCGACTTATATTTTCTTATCTTTAGTACCTGAAAATAAGCGTTGGTACACAAATGTAGGTGCAAAAACACTATGTGTATATTTATTACATTTATTTATTATAAGAGCCTTTGAATCAACAGTGGCTTATGAATGGATTAAGGAAACGGGGAACTATATCCTATTATTTGGTATAGCGTTTATAATCGTTTGTGTCTTATCTAATAAATGGATTTGGAAAGTAATCGCCCCATTAATAACGGTGAAAAAGAAAAATGAACGAACTACGCAGAACTAGAGAAGAAATGATTCTCTAGTTCCTTTTTTATTTCACGAATAGCCCAACAGTGTAGGTTATGCGCGGTTTTGTAATGGTGAATTTTTGTTCTTTATTTGTAAAAAAGGCAAGTACAGCTTAGTGAAAGCATATATTGATATGTATCAACTAAATGATACGAGGATCCTTTGCTAGTAGGATGTTTATTTTAATTCAAAAGGTATTTAATGGGAGGTAATGTAATGTTTACAATCGGTGATAAAGTCTTTTATGGTGCTCATGGTGTTTGTGTGATTCAAGATATTCAGGAATTATCCTTTTCTGGGCAACAAAAGCATTACTACGTCTTACATTCTTATCATGATGCATCCATAAAATTATATCATCCAGTTGAAACGGAAGATTCAAAATTAGCACCCATTACTTCTAAAAAGGAAGCAGAGGGTATTTTAGAAATATTTAAAAATCCTCCTGATGTTTGGCAAGAGCGTATGGTCGATCGGTCTCAACATTATCAAAATATACTAGAGTCAAAGGATCATGTACAGATTGCCCAAATGATGAATACCATTTTGAGAAAGAAAAACGAGTTAGAACAAGATAATAAAAAACTAACAAATCACGATACGCAAATTTTGAAACAAGTTTCACCGATTTTTTACGAAGAATTAGCAATTAGTCTAGAATTATCCGTCGAAGAAGTCATGAAGAGAGTTGAAGAAACGATACAAAATTAATAGTTCATATATGTAAGAAGAGCATTTCGCCAAAGGGGAAATGCTCTTTCTTTCTTTATTTACTATATTTTCTCCCATTTAAAATGACCGTTAATATCAATGCCTAATTTAATGTTGTCATTTATCTCTATAACGATTGGGCTAACAATTGCATCTTTGGTGGAGAAAAACCAGTTCCTCTTACTAGGTCCTAGTAAAAGATGGACACCATCATCTGCTTCTCCCATAAAATTAAGGGATGTTTCATCGAGTTTTTCATTGTTTCGAACGGGAATGCCGATTGTTATTAACTGTTTACCGACATACATTAAATCATCAGTTGTTAGGTTCATTTCGCCAATATCAATGATTGTGTGTACAGAAAATGTGTCAACTTCCACTTTAGGATTGATATCGTGACGGGCAATGAATTCCACCACATTTTCTTCAGGATCATAAAAGTAAAGGGAGTGAGCATTAATGTTTTGAAAGAAAACTTCATCCTCCCCTTGATTGGTTAATAACGGTGTGTATTTTTGAATCCAACCCTTCGCAAGGTCAAAAAGATTGCTTTTGTTTGTATATCGTTGGTGAAATCAATTCAAAGGCAAGAATACTGTTACCTACAGCTATTTGAAACCCTTTTGGTGATTTTTCTAATATAGGAAAACCTAACTTTTCCCCATAGAAATTTATCATTTGTTCAAGGTTATGAATGTATAATATCGTTTTATTTATTTTCATAAAATAGTCTCCTAAGCGGTATTTGTTATGAATACTAATACAAATTAAAAAAGTTTACGTTAGACAAAAGACTGAAATTTCGGTAATTCGTTCAATAAATTTTTTTCAATAAAGAGGATTATCGGGTAAAGATTTGGAATATGTGATGTATAGTCTAGTTTTTGGGAGGTAATCGTTTGCAGTTTTATGATTTTAGTAAACATTGCGGGAAAAGCATTACCCAATTTCAATCCCAATTTATTATGTCCCGTGTACTTCAGACGGATATGGAAACCCACATCGGTTGTATGTACTTAGAGGGAAATGGGGTAATTGGTTACCATCAAGCTATCGTTCCTCAACTTCTATTAGTCGTAAATGGTGAAGGATATGTACGCAATGACAAAGAAGGATATATAAAAGTTCAAGCTGGTGATGCCGTGTTTTGGGAACAGGATGAATGGCATGAAACAAAAACAGTGCATGGGTTAACGGCCATAGTCATTGAAAGTGTTGAATTAAATCCTTCTGCCTTTATGCCCTTACAACGATAAACGAATTTATAAGAAAGGTTAGAGGTGATGGGAATGGGAGAATTTATTGCTGCGGTCATTACAGTATTACCTATTATTATTGTTGCGTTTCTTATTCGATGGATTCGTATCATAAAAGTAAACAGCGATATTCAAGTCGAACAAAACAAACAAATTATTTCATTACTAGAACGAATGATTAACAACGAGTAAGTGGTTCTCTTCTCTTTAAATTTGTGAGGTGAAATTGAATTTGATCGAGATTCATCATGATTTTAGTAAAGTTTCCCTTAATCAATTGGAGGTAATTTATAAGGCTGTTGGGTGGGAGAAACATACAGAAGCAATTATTGAACAAGTATTTGAAGCAAGTAATGTTTATGTTTTTGCTACTGTGAAGGGGGAAGTAGTAGGTTTTAGCCGAGCTATAACAGACCATGTCTTCAACGCTGCTATTTATGATGTGGTCGTACATCCTAAATTTCAAAGAAATGGGATTGCGAAGCGCATAATAGAAAGTTTACTAAATCAATTAAAACAGGTTTCATGTGTTCACCTTATTTCTACAAAAAGGAACGAAGGTTTTTATAGGAAACTAGGCTTTAAGAAAATGGAAACAGGCATGGCAAGATATTTAAATTCCAATTTAATTGAAGATTATTTAGAATAATTAACACATTGTGGAATGGGGAGATATTAGTGGAGAAAAAGCATATTTGGTACTTTGTTTCGGGGATTTTAGTCGGAATAATTATTATACCAATTATTTTCCAATGGTTAGGGATACCAACATTTGACCGGTTGTTATACATGATTTTTGGAGAAGCAAATGTTGGGAATGGTATATTTGTTATTGTGATGACAATAATCGCAATAATTTTATTAGTAAGAGTACCTAAACCAAAAGTTAAATAAAGAAGGAGTTATTATGACAAATCGATGCCATTGGGTTACAAAAGAACCTTTATATATACAATACCACGATAACGAATGGGGAGTCCCTGTTTATGATGATCAAAAACTGTTTGAAATGCTATGTCTAGAAGGAGCTCAAGCCGGTCTTAGTTGGTGGACTATTTTACAAAAACGGGAAAACTACCGAGTAGCCTTTGACAATTTCGATGCAGAAAAAATTGTCCGCTATACAGAAGAAAAATTGCAGGAGTTAAAAGAAAATCCCGGTATTGTACGAAACAAATTGAAAATACAAAGTGTTGTAACGAATGCAAAAGCCTTCTTAAAAATTCAAGAACAATACGGATCCTTTGCAAAATACATATGGAGCTTTGTCAATCACCAACCAATCATTAATCATTGGGCCTCCGTAAAGGAAGTCCCTGTTACAACGGAAATTAGTGATGCCATGAGTAAAAAATTGAAAAAGGACGGCTTTAAATTTGTTGGCAGTACAATTTGTTATTCCTATATGCAAGCGGTAGGGATGGTAAATGACCACACGTTACAATGTTTCTGTCATCTATCAAATAATTCATAAGAAATAAGGGGTCGGTATAAATGGTTTTAAAAAAAGGTGACAAGATCGGCATTTTTACCCCTTCATCTCCAGCAACGGTAACAGCTCGGGAACGATTTGAACGGGCAAAAGCCTTTTTACAATCAAAGGGTTTTGAACTAGTGGAAGGGAAGTTAACGGGCCAAATCGACTATTACCGTTCAGGAACGCCTAAGGAACGGGCAGACGAGTTAAATGAATTGTTACGTAATCCAGAAATAAAAATGGTCATGTCGACGATAGGGGGGACCAATTCTAATAGTATGCTTCCGTATATCGATTACGAAGCATTCAGGAGCCACCCTAAATATATCCTAGGGTATTCCGATGCAACGGCTATATTATTAGCTTTATATTCAAAAACAGGTATCCCAACTTATTATGGACCGGCATTAATTCCATCCTTTGGGGAATTTGAACCGTTAGTAAATGATACATATCATTATTTTGAACAATATTTTATGGCTGAAAATAATCCTCCTTATGAAATTCCACTACCAACATTTTGGTCCGATGAACCGGTCAACTGGTTAGAAAAAACGACGGAAAAAACATTGTATCCAAATGAATGGAAAACCGTTATTCCAGGCAACGTTGAAGGAAGATTAATTGGTGGAAATGTTAATGCAATGTATGGATTTATTGGCACGCCGTATTTTCCGGAAATAAAACATGGGGATATTTTGCTTATTGAAGATTGTATGAAAAATGCATCCATTGTGGAGAAAAACTTTGCCATGTTAAAACTTCATGGAGTTTTTGATCGAGTAGGGGGCATTATTCTAGGCAAACATGAACAATATGAAGATTTAGGGACAGGGAAGAAACCTTATGATCTTTTATTAGAACAATTGGATGGTCATCAAATTCCAGTGTTAGCAGACTTTGATATTTGTCATACCCACCCGATGCACCCAATCGCCATTGGTAAAAAGGTGAGACTAAATGCAACGGAAAAGAAAGTATATTGTATTGAAAAATGGACTTTAGAATAAAAAGCTATGTAAAAAGAGAGAATCCTTAATTTTACTGATTCTCTCTTTTTATATTATTGTTCGATTAATTGGTTTAAAGGCACTTCCTGTTCCTTTTGAGGATCGTCTAACGGATAAATTCGAGCAGTTTCGTTATCTTCATTAACGTGTTGTATATACACTTTCATACCGTTATATAATACATTTGCAATAACTGGTGATTCTGAAATTTCTTGTGCCCTTTGAGCGTTCATAAGTAATAACCTCCTAGTTGGAATTTTGTAATAAAAATCTCCTCACTATTATTCACAACCTGTCAAAAAATCATTCGATGTTAAGGCTAAATTAAAGAAACGCCTCATTATTATAAAAATGAGGCGCTTCTTGCGATTAATCCGCATAACGTTCAAAGAATTCGAGCATTTTGCGATAAACCATTATTTCATTTTGTTTTTTGGAAAAGCCGTGTCCTTCATCTTCTAAAACGATGTATTCCACTTCACGTCCCTTTTCCTTTAATGCAGCTACAATTTGGTCAGATTCCTTTTGTACTACACGAGGATCATTTGCTCCTTGGATAACTAACATCGGTTTTGTCATGCCATCTAAATAGGAGATAGGGGAATCCTTCGTCAGTCTTTCTTTATCTTTTTCTGGATGTCCTACCCATTGATCCATAAATGGTTTCCAAAAATCAGGTACAGATTCGATAAAGGAGAAAAGATTACTTGGGCCGAAAAGATCAACAACCGCTTTGAAGTAATCTGCATGACGTCCATGAAGTAAAAGTGCCATGTAGCCGCCATAACTACCACCTAATAAAAGAATTTTCTCTCTATCGGCATAGCCGTTTTGAATCATCCATTCTATCCCTTCTAAATTATCAAGGCGTGGTCCATGGCCCCAGTCGCCTTCTACCATTTTTTCGAACTTTAAGCCGTAATTCGAAGAACCACGGAAGTTTGGTGCGAAGATGGAATAGCCTCGGTTTAACAAAACTTGGAACATTGCACGGAACCATTTTCTTTCTAACGATTGGGGACCACCATGGGGCCATAAAATGACGTACCCATTCGAGTTTTCCTCTTTCGCTTTAAAGAATAATGCTTCAATTTCCAATCCATCGAAGGAAGGATAAGTTAAAACTGCAGGTTCAACTAATTCTTCATCACGAACACCAGGTATACGGTAACGAGTTAACTCTTCCCAAGTGGTGCTTCGATCCTTAGAAACAAAAATATTGTTTGGTCTTGTAGAAGTTCTACCTTTGATATATAGATTACCACTTGGCATAACAATTAATTTTTCAATAATACTTGTTGGAGAGTTAATAGTCTCTAGCTTTTTACTTTTTAAATCATATGCATATAATCGATCTTCTACACCATAAGAGCCAATTATATAAAGTATTTGATCTTTCTTAGAAAATACTAAGTTAGTAAAATCTTCTTTTTCTAATTGTAATATTTTCTCAAATGTTTTCGCTTCTAAATCAAATTTCGCAAGGTAAGTTAAGTCGGAATCATAGTTTGTTAAAAAATAAATATCCGATTCCGAAGTGTAAACTACTTCATTCACTGTATGTTGATCTTTAGTCTCAGGCGTCATTAAAAATTTTTCATTATTTAGATGAACGTAGGCTAAAGAGTGAGTATTCCCAAACTGTTTAAAGGAAACAAAGGATTTTTCTTCTGGACTAACAGCTATTAAATAGGTAGGAGCTTCTTGTCCTTCGACTAATAGTTTCTCCTCACCACTTTCCAAATCATAGACATAGTTATTAAGATAAGTAGAATTTCCATAAGTAGTTGCGTAATATAGCCGTTTACCATCATCCGATATACGGGAGACTAAGTGGCGTTCCCCTTTATGAATACGTAATGGTACAAGTTTACCTCCTTGGGGAGGAAGGGCATAAATTTGTGTATTTTCATCTCCATCATGGTCAAAACCTACGACGATAAATTCACCTGTTTTAGCATAAGTAAGGCCATCGACACTTTGGTTATTAAATGTAAGTGGGTAAGGAAACTGATTAGGTAAATCCATTCCCCAAAGATTAAAATGACCGTTTAAGTTCGTACTGATGACTAGCTGTTTTTCGTCGGGACTCACGGTAAAATCCGCAACTGTTAATGTTTGAAAAAATTGTTCCACATCCGGTTTATCAAACTTCACCATAACAACTCTCCAATCTATTAAGATAGTTTTATATTAACACAATATATGGATTTTTCAGAAAATTAATTTTAGTTGTTTAGAAAGAGGGATGGCGCTTCATGAAAAACCTCTGTACGAGACTGTACAGAGGTGTAGATTAAATATAATTAGACTGTTGGATTAGTTTAATTCTTTAAGCCAGTTTTCCTTGAAATCATCGGCAGGGAGTGGGCGACTGAAGTAATAGCCTTGGGCATAATCACAATCAATTTCCTTTAAAAAGTGCCATTCTTCAAATCCTTCAACACCTTCTGCTATCACTTTCAAATCAAGCTGTTTAGCAATAGCTATAATTGTTTTGACAATGGCTTTGTTTTCGTCGTCCCGGTGCATGCCCATTACAAAGGATTTATCGATTTTTAATGAATCTAGTGGATATTTATTCAAATAACTAAGGGATGAATAACCTGTTCCAAAGTCATCCATTGAAAGGCTTATACCGAGCGCCTTTAATCGATTTAACTTTTCAATCATCGATTCAGCATACATTGCAATACTTTCGGTTATTTCTAAAATAATATTAGAAGGATCAATGTTAGCGTTTTCGATTATTGTTTTCACATGTTCTACAAACATTGGATCAAGTAATTGTTTCACAGATACATTAATGCTTATTCGGAAAGGTTCCGTTCCTTCCTTTTGCCAACTAACGCTTTGTTTAACAGCGGTTTTCAATATCCATTGGCCTATTGGGATAATCATTCCCGTTTCTTCGGCTATTGAAATAAACTCATCAGGTCTAACTTGTCCTAATATGTGGTTATTCCATCTAATTAGAGATTCCATCCCTATTAGTTTATTTGTTTTCAAATCTAGGATTGGCTGATAGTAAAGTTCAAACTCATCATTTTCTAAAGCAGTTCTTAAATGTTTTTCAATCATCATTTTCCGATAGAAGTGATGCTGCATTTCAGATGTGAATAATTGGTAGTTATTTTTTTCTCTTTCTTTTACATAGTACATAGCGGTATCTGCATTTTTGATTAATGTATTCGCATCATCGCCATCCTTTGGATAAATACTTATGCCAATACTTGGAGTAATAAAATACTCATTATTGTCTATTAAAAACCCTTCAACAAATAGCTTCAATAATCTTTTCGCTAATCCTTCACAATCTTTTGATGTGGAGCGGGGGAGCAAAATAGTGAATTCATCTCCACCTAGTCGATAAACTTGTGCGGATTGATAACTTTGCTTTAATAACCTTTCGATACGTCTTGATACTTCTATTAATAAGCAATCTCCGAAATTATGGCCAAGTGTATCGTTAATATATTTGAAACGATCCAAATCAAGAAACACGATGGCAATTTCACTTCCATTTATTTTTGCTTTTTTCAAAAGGTTCGTTAAATCTTCATTAAACATTCTACGATTCGGCAAACCTGTTAGTGCATCATGATTCGCTTGAAATTTAATTTCATCTTCATATTGCTTTCGTTCCGTAATATCTGTTGATACTGCAAGTAATGCGGAACTTTCATTTATATGAATCGGTACTTTTACCGTTTGTACCCATCTCTCTTCGCCAGTTGCAGCCGTAATGGATTCTTCAATTATGGAAAACTTCCCCAACTTATGACTATCAATTTCTTGATGGGCAAATGGTGTCTCTTTTATTGAATCTTTATTTATATCATCATCGGTTTTTCCAATCATATCGCGAATATCCTTGCCCATTAATTGGGCATACGATTGATTCATAAGAAGGTAACGTCCATTTTCATCTTGAGCATAAATATAATTCGGGTTCAAATCAATGACTTGATATAAAAACTTCCATTGATCATATAGCTTTTTATTCATATTGTTTACTATATTAAGATGCATTCGGCTTGAAAGAATTAAAATTGAAAGGGCATAAACTAGTAATGCAATAGAACTCGGATATAATCTTGCTGATGGGAGCATATTTAAGGTGCCAATTGCATAACCGATAGACGAAAAGATATTAAAATAAACTAAAAATGAGCGAATGCTCTTATTTTGTACATTTAAACTAATCAGAGAACAGAAAGTCATGCTAGCTATGAAAAGGAAAACGTTGGAATAAAAAATCCACGATAGCTCTCCATAAACAGGGTAGTAGAATATACTTGAATCTATCTGTTTAAGTTCAATGTTTTGTACTCCCTTATCACTCCATCCTATTATATAGACAAAAAAAGCTACTCCATAAAATAATAAGACTGATGTACGATTTACGAGGAATTGCCATTTTATTTTTTTATCATAGGACAATTCCTCATTCACAATTGTATATCCTATATGGAAAATCAATGGGGTTATCATGATAGATCCAAACCGGAATAAATTGAAAAAAAACTTAATCGTTTCGTAGCTAAATAGATTATAAGAATACAAAAAAGCTACATCTAATTGCCAAATGGAAATCATTAATAGAAATAAAAATATAATTTTTGATAAGTTATTTTTTTTAAATAAAACTAATAGTGTAATACCAACACATATAGGGATAAAAGATAATAATATTAGAAATATAAAAAACATGAAACAATCCTCCTATATATGTGTCATCAATAGGCAAGCGTTATTCCCACTACTACCATGATTAGTTATGCAGACGGACTCAACAGTTTGATATCTAGTTTCGTAAACGATTGGAAGTTCTTCGAAACCAATCCCTTTCGTTTTAATTGTAGGAGGGATAAATCCGTATTCCATTGACAGTAAGGACGAAATAATTTGCATTGCGCCCATGGCACCAAAGGAATGTCCAATCATTCCCTTAATGGAAGTAATCGGTACCTCTAAACCGAATGTTTCGTTATGGATGAATCGTTCAATTTGATCGTTTGTTTCGATACCAAGCGCCTGACTATTTATGTAGGTTGGTACTGTATTTCCAAGGGTTTCTTGGAAAACGCTAAGCATATGTTTACCCGTTACATCAGATCTTAATAATTTTTGTGCTTCGTTCCTTGAAACAACGCGTTCAATTTTTCCATATATTTGTTGGTTTCGGTCGATTGCTGTTTGTTTTCTCTCTAAAACGATTACACCTGCACCTTCTGATAAAACAAAGCCTCGATGTTCCGTTGAAAATGGAACTCCAGCTTGTTCGATAGAGGTTTCTTTAGAGAGGATTCTTAATTTTTTAAAGCCGTTAATTGTCCATTGACCTAAGGGAGCGTCTGTTCCTCCAACAATACATGCATCCACACTGCCGTTCTCTAGTAATAGTTTCCCAATTGATACTGCATCTAAACTTGCGGTACAGCCAGTCGTTAATGTGTAGGCAGGCCCACAAGAACCAATTGCCTCGGCAACAGAACCGGAAAGCGTGTGCGTATCTGCATACGAAACACCTTGAATCGGAGTTTTTCTTAAATCGAAAAAATTCATAGAATATTGTTCAATTTCCAATATTGCTCCAGCGGATGTCCCCATAATGACGGCAATTCGTTGGGGCTGAAAATAATTTAACTTTGCCATTGCAGAAGCATCTACTGCAGCCGCAATAGCCATCCTTACAGAACGAGGGTATCGTTTGTAATCTTCTCCGTTTATTTCTTGAAAGTGATCATCTATCAAACCAGCAACAATGCTAGAATCGGGCTGATTATCAATGTTGTAAATGCTTTGGGTACAAATCCCATTTTCTAATACATGTAAAAAACTATTTTTGTCTGAAATACCAGGCCCTTTAATCCCATAACCTGTAATTACGATATCGTCCAATATCTTCACCTACAATGTTTGACTTTATTGTATTATAAACAACAAAAATAGATATGGTCGATAGATTTTATACTCTATCAACGGAAAAAATTTGAAATTCAATTTTAAATAATTGAAAGTTAGATGAAGTTTTACATTTTCTATTAATAATTGCGAAAGTAACTTCTTCATTTCAATTTTAAGAAGAACTAATCTATTAAAAAAAGGTTACATAAAAGGGCTAGAATAAGGCGTTTTAGGTAAATTAGAGTAATAGATTTGTAAAAATATATAAGTATAAAGATAGAATTTTATTAACACATTCTTCATCTACTTTAATTATTTCCATAAACTTCCTCAATATCCCTTTACTAAACTGGAATTGAAATCAGGATAGATAGGAGATGGAGAGAGTGAACAAAAAGTTTTTAGTAGGTGCAGGGTTAGCTTTTTCATTGTTAGTTAGTCCATTCAGTCAGGTGTTTGCAGAACAACCAACAGTAGGAGAAAGAAAACAAGTGGATAATGTCGCCCACCGTGGTGCAACAGGTTATGCACCAGAAAATACGATTGCTGCTTTTGATTTAGCTGTTGAGATGAAGGCAGATTATATTGAAATCGATGTTCAAAGAAGTAAAGATGGCGAATTAGTATTAATCCATGATACAACAGTGGATCGTACAACGGATGGAACAGGAAAAGTTGGAGATTTAACTTTTGAACAACTTAGAAGTCTTGATGCAGGTAGTTGGTTTGGGGAGCAGTTTGAAGGAGAGAAAATCCCAACATTTGATGAAATTCTTGATCGTTATCATGGAAAGGTTGGAATTTTAGTCGAAATGAAATCTCCAGAACTGTATCCAGGTATTGAAGAACAAGTGGCGGAGGAATTAAAGGAACGCAATCTTGATAAACCTCAAAACGAAAAAATTATTATCCAATCTTTTAATTTTGATTCAATGAAGAAAATGGATAAACTTCTTCCGAAAGTTCCGATTGGTGTATTAACTTCTAACCGTGCCCATACAACTCCGGAAGCTTTACAGGAATTTTCAACTTATGCAGATTGGTTTAACCCAAGTTATGGAATTGTCACAAAGGAACTAGTTAACCAAGTTCACTCTCTTGGTATGCAAATTGGATCATGGACAGTTCGTAGTCAAGAAGCAGCAGACTTCCTATTTGAAATGGGAGTTGACGCAATCATTACAGATTATCCAGATTACGTAGATCCAAGAAAATAAAACACTATAAAAAGTTTGAAAGAGGGGTAGTTCTAATTGCTACTCCTTTTTCTCGTATCCTTTATAGTTGGTTTTCTATAAGTTTATAAAAAGTCTGAAAATTTAAAAATATGATATAATACTATTGAGTACGTTAGGGGAATTAAACAAATAACTATTTTAGGAGGAGTAACATGGGGAAAAGCTTCATTAAAAGTTTAGTAACAATCTTTCTGATTGCTTTCATTTTCCTTCAGACGATTCCATCTTCATTGACTGCAGCAGCAGGGGATGGTTCATGGTCATCACCTTTTTCTGTTTCGCAAGCTGTAAACAGTCAAACTAGCACAGTCAAAACAGTCCAAGGGTACGTCGTTGGGCAACCGATATCGACAAGTACAGTTATTACAAGTGGTTTTCCGAATGATTATGCCCTTGCTTTAGCCGATAATCCTTCGGAAACAAATATTTCTAAAATGCTTTATGTTCAAGTTCCTTCATCGTTCCGCTCTTCCTATGGATTAAAAACGAATCCTTTTTTAATGGGAGAAAGCATTAAAGTAACGGGTACACTTACAGCTTATTTTTCCCATGCTGGATTAAAAGATGGAACAGCTTTCGAAAGAATGGGAGAGGGGATACCTCCTTCTGAACCAGAACCCGAGCCAGATCCAATACCAATACCAAACGGTTACTATGATGCAGCTATTGGAAAAACGGGAGAAGCATTAAAAACTGCATTGCATAATATTATTGATGATCACACGGAACTATCCTATTCCGAAGTTTGGGATGCCCTTCGAGAAACGGATGAAGATCCGAACAATCCGAATAATGTAATCTTATTATATACAGGACGTTCCCAAGGGAAATATACGAATGGATCAGGGGTGAATGATTGGAATCGGGAGCATGTTTGGGCGAAATCCCATGGAGACTTTGGAACAACAATGGGGCCCGGTACAGATTTACATCATCTTCGCCCAACCGATGCGTCAGTGAACAGTACAAGAAACAATTTAGACTTTGATAACGGGGGGAGAGAGCACTCTGAAGCTCTTGGTAATTATTATGATTCTGATTCTTGGGAACCGCGGGATAGCGTAAAGGGAGACGTAGCGCGAATGCTCTTTTATATGGCAGTACGATATGAAGGTGATAGTGGAGAACCAGATTTAGAATTAAATAATTTAGTTAATAACGGTTCCGCTCCATACCACGGAAAATTATCCGTCTTGCTTCAATGGCATCAACAAGATCCAGTCGATCAATTTGAACGAGAACGAAACGAAATCATTTTTAACGACTATCAACATAACCGTAACCCATTTATTGATCATCCAGAGTGGGTAGAGGCTATTTGGCAATAAAAGAAGAAAAGGGTACATGAGAAAACCCCCTTTTAAAATGAAAAATCATCTTATCTTTATCTTAGATTAAAGGTAAGATGATTTTTTGTTGAATAGGATTATGGTTTTAATACGACTTTAATACAATCGTCTTGTTTTGTATCGAAAATTTCATAGCCATGTTTTGCCTTTTCAAGGGGGAGGACATGGGTAATGATATCCTTTGGATCGACTTTTCCTTCCGCAATGAGATTATATATATGGGGCATATAATGGATGACGGGTGCTTGTCCTGTACGAATGTTTACGTTCCGTTGGAAAATGTCACCTAAAGGAAAGGCGTTATAACGACCACCATAAACGCCGGTAATTTGAATTGTTCCACCTTTTCGTACAGCTTGACTGGCAGTGACCAATGCTCCCAACGCACCACTTTGCAGTTTTAAACCGCTGGCAAGAAATTCGAGGGGAGTCATTTTACCACTCATACCGACACAATCGATGACTACGTCAGCACCGCCCTTTGTTATTTCCTTTAAATATTCACCACAGTTTTCATGATCTTCAAAATTAACAATTTCCACTTTATTTGTCCGCTTTGCATGTTTTAATCGATAGCCGACATAATCGACTGCAATAATGCGTTCGGCACCTTTTAGCCAGGCAAATTTTTGTGCTAATAATCCGATTGGACCGCATCCAAGAATCACGACTGTATCGCCTTGTTTTACACCGGCATTATCGACACTCCAAAAGGCGGTAGTAGCAGCATCTGCTAGCAAAACTAAACTTTCATCGGGTACTTCACTGTTTTCAGGTATTTTAAAAGGTGTAAAGTTTGCATAAGGGACACGCATGAATTCGGCTTGACCACCTGGAAATCCTCCGGCAGTGTCGGAGTAACCAAAATAGGCACCCATTTCACCATTTTGGTTCGCATTGTCACATTGACTCTCTAAATCGTGATGGCAATACCAACATTGTCCACAAGCGACATTAAAGGGGATGATGACCCGATCGCCTTTTTTTACTTTCGTCACATTTTTTCCGATTTCTTCAACAATACCCATCGGTTCATGACCAATCACGTAATCTTCTCCTAGGTTAGGAATCATGCCGTGAAGTAAATGTAAGTCTGAACCACAGATAGCAGTAGTCGTTAATCGCACGATAATATCATCATCTTTTTTAATTTTTGGTTCCTTTACATCTTTTACTTCAACATTTTTAATGCCTTGGTAGGTTACAGCTTTCATTTTAAAAACTCCCTTTTATTCATTTTTCCTTCTTTGGTGGAGTTGGGAACAGCCCTTTACGGTTCATATTTTCTGGGAACAAATCAAGTTTCGCAATACTAATGGCATTTTCAGCCGACCGAATATCGAGTTCCTTTTGCTTATCTAAGTCATATGGCTTTAGCCAATCTTTTTTCATCATCAATTCGGAAATCTCGAAATATAATTCAATCATTACTTCCAGTTGGGTTTTGAAAATTTTTTGAAGCGTTGGGGAAGCCGTTTCAGTTAAAGCGATGGAGAGGGTTCGTACACCCGTTTTAACAGATAATAAAAACTCCAATGCAATACCAGAATCCGTTAGTTCTGGCATGCCGACAGAGTTAATGGGATCTAAATAGTCTTTCATGTTATTTACCTCCGATTATTCTAGCTCAGAATTTGAGTAGAGTTTTAACATAGCAGCTAAAGCAGGTGTCGATAATTTAACGTTTTTATCCAATAATTCGCGTAAATCTTGGTCAAAGACAATCCCTTGACTTAGTTTTGATTTCAATAAACTTGTCGTCATAAAGTTAATCACTTCATGAAATTCTAACGTTTCGTGAAGTGCTAATTTTTTTTCAAACATAAAGAGCACCTCCTTATTTTTCTTTCAAAAGGCTATCCCTTAATGTAAAGATTTATTCAAATAAAATATTCGGCCAGTAAGTAGAAATTTGATTAACTCTGAAGGTTGAAAGGAACTTGTGTAGTCTTTAGCGAACTTAATTCGTAGGTGCTTACAATTGAATGAAATATATGGGAGGGGAATCTTTGAAACAAAATATTTATGACCACCCGAAGTTTTTTAATCAATATATTTCTTTAAGGGAGAGTGGAATCACGTACAATGATTTTGTTGAACAACCAGCAATTAAGTCGCTTATTCCAACATTAAAGGACAAAACCGTTTTAGATTTAGGTTGTGGAACAGGCGATTTCGCCAGCTATTGTATTGAGAATGGGGCAGCAAAAGTTTTGGCAATAGATATTTCAAAAAATATGATCGATAGAGCAATGAAAGAAAATTATCATGAAAAAATAGAATATCTTTGTAGTCCTTTTGAAGATTTCGAATTACATAATCAAACCTTTGACCTGATTATTAGCTCATTGGCTATTCACTATATAGAAGATTACGAAGGATTGATTTCAAAGGTTACCCATTTATTAACGGATGGTGGAGAATTCATTTTCTCTACTGAACATCCGATGGTAACGGCAAGAAAAAACATGAACAATTGGGTAAGGGATGAGGAAGGAAATAAACTGCATTGGGCTGTGGATCATTATCAAGAGGAAGGGATGCGAAAAGAGTATTGGTATATAGATGGGGTTATTAAATACCATCGCACGATTTCGACTTTGCTCAATACAATAATAAAAAAAGGGCTAGTTTTAGAGGAAATAGTAGAACCAACGTCGATTCCAATTGGTTTGGAGAAAATGCCGAAATTAATCAATGAACAACGGAAACCTTCCTTTCTTGTTATTAAAGCGAAAAAAAGAAATAGAAAGTAAAATTTTAACAAGTAGAACAAGGATTTGGGCTCGTTAAAATGGAATAGTAAAAAATAGACACTCATATAGTAAGTGTTATTTATGAAAATGACTCGAGGAGGTCATAGATTGAAACAAGCCCTATTAATAATTGACGCCCAGCAAGCGTTAATTGATGGAGAACAAGTAAAGACAGGTGTATATAAGAAAGAGCGATTAATAGCTAATATTAATCATGTTATTCAAAAGGCGTTAGACGAAAATATTCCGATTATTTTTGTAAGAGACATAGACGTGTCCAACGGGGAAGGCCCGGGTTTTGAAGTACATGGTGATATTCATGTTCCGAATGACCCAGTTATTTTTAACAAGGCAGCAACGAACGCCTTTTATGGGACTGGTTTAAAGGCTTATTTGGAGGAACAACAAATTAAACATCTTGTCATCATGGGCTGTCAAACGGAAGCGTGTATCGATACCGCAGTAAGAACGGCAACTGTCAGCGGTTTTGATGTAACGCTAGTTGGAGATGGTCACTCTACTTATGATTCAAAGATGTTAACGGCAGAACAAATTATTCTTCATCATAATCGAATTCTTCATGGTCATTATAATGTGGATCATTTTTCAATGGTTCGTAATGCAGAAGAAGATTTATTTACCCCGACCCACAACAACTATCGATAATCTTTAAGTTTGAAGCGTTTCCGAGATGGAGGCGCTTTAAAACTATTTTGATAGAAACGGAAATAACAACCTATAAGGAGTAAAATTAAACGAATGAATGAACAAACTATACTTTCACTAATACGAAGTGATCAATGGATGATGGATATATTACATGTAGTAAATACGTTAAATTTACCAGATTGGTGGATTTGTGCGGGTTTTATTCGTTCGAAAATTTGGGATTCGCTCCATTTATATAAAAATAGAACTCCTCTTCCTGATATTGATGTGATTTATTTTGACCCAACTAATTTAAGAGAATCAGTAGAAAAGGATTTGGAGGAGCAGTTAAGAATACTTTTTCCTAACATCCCTTGGTCAGTAAAAAACGAAGCGCGGATGCATATTAGAAACGGAGTAAAACCTTATCTATCCTCAACCGATGCCATTTCTAAATTTCCAGAAACTGCTACAGCTATCGGTGTCAAAATAGATGATAATGACCAACTTCAATTAACGGCACCCTATGGCTTTCATGATGTTGTGAATTTAATAGTAAAGCCAACGCCTTTTATAGTCGAAACAAAGGAAGGGAAAAGGTTATATGAAGTGCGAAGGATCAATAAAAATTGGAACGTCATTTGGCCACAATTAAAAGTTTATTCCATTGATGAGTTGAATGATGAGGAGTAAGGAGACGATTATGAACAAATATAAAATTATTTTATTTGACCTAGATGGAACATTGACAGACCCTAAAGAAGGGATTACAAAATCAGTTCAATATGCATTAAAGAAAATGAACATCGATGAGGTTAATTTAGATTATCTAGAACGATTTATTGGCCCGCCGTTACATTATTCCTTTGCGGAGTTTTATAACTTTGATGAAAATCAAACGAAGAGAGCTGTTGAATTTTACCGAGAGCGATTTAAAGAAAAAGGGATGTTTGAAAATGAATTATACTCCGGTATTCCTACACTCTTAATGAAACTGAACAAACAGGAATATAAGTTAGTAGTGGCTACCGCTAAGGTTACAGAGTTTGCTAATCAAATTTTACAATACTTTCAATTGGATCCATTTTTTGAACTTGTCGTTGGTAGTCATTTTGATGGAACCCGTTCTTCGAAAGCTGAAATGATTCAATATATATTGAATCAGTATCATGGACATTCATTAAGTGACTTTGTGATGATTGGAGATCGGAAATATGATGGTATTGGAGCGAGAGAAGTGGGGATTGATTTCATTGCCGTTACTTATGGATATGGCTCACTGCAAGAATTAAAAGCGTGTGAACCGACTAAAATCGTTGATTCCGTTGAACAACTACAAGAGGTCTTATTAAAGAAATAAAAACTAATTGGATGTGAGAAAAATGCAAAAGGTCATCTTACTTGTTGAAGATGATAAAGAAATTAGCCATCTCATTAAAAGTCACTTAGAAATGGAAAATTTTACGATCATTACCGCTTTTGATGGTGAAGAAGCTCTTAGTCATTTTCAACAACATAAGGTTGATTTGATTTTACTAGACTTAATGATTCCGAAATTAAGTGGCATGGAGTTATTGAAAATAGTAAGGGAAACTAGCTTAGTTCCTGTATTAATTATCTCAGCAAAGGGCAGTGATATTGATAAGGCGTTAGGTTTAGGATTCGGAGCAGACGACTATATTAGCAAGCCGTTTTCTATGATTGAACTAACAGCCCGAGTGAATGCGGCGATTCGAAGGGCAACTCAATATTCTACAATAGAGAAACAATCAATAGCGAATACATTACATTACAAAGAATTGACATTGGATTTAAATTCATTTACAGCCCAAGTAAAAGATAGGGTAGTGAAACTAACTTCGAAGGAATTTCATATGTTAAAGCTTATGATGACAAATAAAAGCCGTGTATTTACGAAGGAACAAATTTACCAACTGATTTGGGAAGATGATTATTTTGGAAATGAAAATGTGATTAACGTACATATTCGAAGACTAAGAGAAAAAATCGAAGAAGATCCGTCCAACCCCCAATATATTCAAACGGTTTGGGGAATCGGTTACAAATTAGGGGAGTGAACATGATTTTACTATTGATTGTAATCATCATCCTATTATTACTCTTAATTGGTTGGCAATCCTATTCCAAGTTCAAAATTAAGCGAAACTTAAGGGAAATAAGTCAACAACTAGATGCCATCCTCCATATCCAGTCTGCTGAAAAGGTATTGTTAATAACAAATGAGAAAACGGTTCAAAATGCCCTCATTCAAATTAATCGACTGCTTGATTTCAATCAAAAAGTAATTGCAGATTATTCGAAAACAAAAGAAAGTTTAAGAAAAATGATCTCGAACATGTCCCATGATTTGAAAACACCATTGACGGTCATTTTAGGATATGTTGAGAAATTGACTATGGATAAAACGATGTTAAAAGAAGAGCGTACGATAGTTACGCAACAACTTTATAAAAAGACAGAGCAAGTGATCGAATTAATTCATCGATTTTTTGATTTAGTGAAATTGGAATCTGGGGATTATTCAATTCCGTTAACGAAAGTATCTATAAGTGAAATTTGCAGAAAAAATGTATTGGAATTTTACCATTTACTTCAGTCAAAACAATTGCAAGTGGAACTGAACATTCCCGAACAAGATTATTTTATTCTAGGAAATGAGGAAGCGTTAAATCGGGTATTGAGTAATTTAATTTCTAACTCCCTTCGTTATGGTAGTGATGGAGGTGTCATCGGCTTAACGGTACGAGAGGAAGGGGATAATATTGCTATAGACGTTTGGGATAAAGGAAAGGGTATTGCAGAAAAGGAGCAAGAGCTTGTATTTGAACGGCTGTATACGTTGGATGATGCGCGGAATCCCGAATTTCAAGGAAGTGGACTCGGTTTAAGTATTACAAAGCGGTTAGTGGAAGGGATGAAAGGCTCTATTTTCTTAAAAAGTAAACCTTACGAAAAAACGGTATTTACGTGTGTTTTTAACCGGATAACATACTAGTTATGGGATGTCAAAAGTCGTCAAATCAACTTTTTGTCTTTTCTTTTTTATACATAGAAAACTTAAGAAATTTGTAAGGTTTGAGAAAGAAAAAAGAAAAGTCTGTTGCTTATCATAAAGGTAACAGAAAGGGGAGAGACGCTTTGGATTATGTCGTGAAAACAACAGATTTAACGAAAAAAGTAAAAGGGAAAGAGCTTGTATCGAATATAAATTTACACATTAAAAAGGGAGAAATATACGGTTTCCTTGGTCAAAATGGTGCGGGGAAAACGACGATTATGAAAATGCTCACTGGCATCACTTCTTCAACAAGGGGTGAAATTGAACTTTTTGGACATAAGCTTACTAATCGCTCAAAGGCTTCTCTAAAAAGGGTCGGAAGCATTATTGAATATCCTATCTTTTTCGAACATTTAACAGCGATGGAAAACTTGAAAATCCATTGTGACTATTTAGGATATTATGACGAAGTCGCTATTAAACAAGCTTTAAATATGGTCCATTTAAAGGGAATTGAAAATGAGCGCATAAAGGATTTTTCCCTTGGTATGAAACAACGATTAGGAATTGCGCGAGCAATCATTACAAAACCCGAATTAATTATATTAGATGAACCAACGAATGGTTTAGATCCAATCGGTATTAAAGATATTCGGGATTTAATATTAATGCTCAATCAGGAATATGGCATTACGTTTTTATTATCGAGTCATATTTTAGGAGAGATGGAGCAAGTTGTTAATCGTATTGGGGTAATTAATAAAGGGAAGTTAATCAATGAAATTTCCATCGAGGAAATTCGAAAACAACGAACGGATTATATTGAGCTTCAAACGACAAATGTGGAGAAAGCCGTTTATGTGCTAGAAAGTGAGCTTCAAATATCAAATATGAAAATCGTCCAAAATAATCGAATTCGAATTTACGACTTAACCCATTCCCAATCGGACATTACGAAAACGTTAATTATTCATGGGGTGGACATTGAAGAAATTCAAAAGCATACAAGTTCCTTAGAAGACTATTATTATGCGCAAATTAGTGGAGGTGGTAGAGTTGACTAAATTAATGATGCTTGAATGGAAAAAATTAAACCGATCCTTAGTAATAGGGGAAATGGCGATTTACTTAGGAATTCTTATGATTCTTCCTCCATTTTTTATTCACTCCATCATCCCTTATTTCAGCGAAAGTTACGCCCTGGCCATTGAACTGAATTCCTTTATTCAATTGGGGGTCATATTATTTGGGGCATCTTTAATTAATCATGTATTTATTGAAGAGTATAAATCAAAAACGATGGCCTTATCTTTCGGATATCCGATTACTAGAAGAAAATTGTTTATAGCAAAGATTTTGTTCATAGCTTTTGTCGTTTTTATCATAACGCTATTTTCCTCTTTACTATCTAGTATCGTGATTGTTACTGTTGATCAATTTATTCCGATTATTAATGGACAGCCAACATTTAATGACATGATAACATTTATAACTGCTATGATAAGTACAGCTTTCAAGGCAACAATAATTACATTTATCCCGTTATTTTTGTTTGGTATATGGAAAAGAGCTGTTTTTCCAACAATCATTTGTGCAATTGTTGTGATGCAGTTGCCTAATTTTTCATCCTTTATTAATGTACAACAAGATACATTAATCGTTGTATTTTGTATATTAGGGGGTCTAAGTATTCTCTTATCCATCGTATCAGCAGAAAAATTAGGGGAAATTAAATAAACATCATTAGTCCTTTTAAAGAATATATATAATAGGTTGTTTGATTTCGAGTTTACCATAAAGGAGAGGGATAAGATGAACATGTTCTTTCAATATAATTGGATGGTAAGGGAAGAATGGTATAAATGGTGTGAGGAGTTGCCAGAAGAGGAGTTAGTACGGCAACGTACGGGAGGGATGGAGAGTATATTAAAAACTCTTTTCCATATCGTAGACGTAGAGTGGAGTTGGATCCGCCAAATACAAGGTAAACCTGATTTTCAAGAGGATTTTGAAAAGTTTAGTAGTTTAGAAAAGGTGCGACAACTAGATGCTCGGTTTAAAGAAGAAGTAGAGGGCTTTGTGAATAACTGGGATGCGAGTATGGAAAGTCGTTTATTTACCGAAACTTTACCAGATGGAAGAGTAGTAACAGACACTTGGGGTGAAATTGTACGCCATATCATTGCCCATGAAATTCACCACATTGGCCAATTATCCATTTGGTCAAGGGAATTGGGGAGAAAACCAATATCCGCAAATGTGATTGGACGTGGCTTAGCCGCAAAAGAATTCAATCGGTAAGGGAATAATGAAATAGCTTTATTGATTGTGCGTTTTCATATTTGGAGGCGCATTTTTTTATTTGTTATATAGGTATAACTAAAGAAAAAGAAGGACTATCCTATAGAAAGTTGTTAAAGGAGGGTGCCTAAAATGAGCAATGCTACTACAGTCCATGAACCACCTTATTACGCAGTTATTTTCACGTCAAAGATGGGGACGGGAGAAGATGAAGGATATGGAACGATGGCAGAGCAGATGGTTGCTTTAGCATCAAACCAGAAAGGATTTTTAGGAATCGATAATGTTCAAGATGGAAAGTTGGGCATTATGGTTTCCTATTGGGATTCAATTGAAGCAATCCAACAGTGGAGAGAACATACAGCCCATAAAGTAGCAAAACAAAAAGGAAAAAATGAATGGTATAAAGGGTATTCTTTAAAAATTTGTAAGGTGGAAAAAAACTATTCCTTTGAAAAGGAATAACAACATCCCCCGAATAACGGGGGATGTTTCATTTACTGTACCCATTTAAACCATCTTGCGTGCCCGTCCGTTTTTTCCATGACTCTTTTTTCATGTATTTCTCCTTTTTTTATAAAATCTTGATGTAAATTCGGATCGAACATGTTGTTATAGCAATGATATAACGGACGTATGCTGCTTATATTTCTCAACTTTTCAACTAGCTGTTGCCGTTTTTCTTTTGGGATTTGATTGGCCACGTGAGTATGGAAAACGACAATCATTTCATCTTCAGGAATAAGCTCACAAAGTTCCTCCAATTTTGCAATTCCATCGCCTTGAACCAAATGGAGATCAAGCTGAGTTACGACATTAGCAGCCGCTTTTAATAATTCTCTCCGTTCATGATGTTCTGGCCAAATAAGGGCTTGTAACCATCTCAATTCGTTTTCATCTTTTACATCAATCGGATTCAAGTCCACTCCTATGCGTGTTTTCACTTCCGGGGTTGTATAAATAGTCTTAGGTAATGGGGAACCGGTATTTGTTGATGAGATTATAATAGGTGCTGTCGTGTTCGTTACGGAAATTTCTCCGTTATATAAATAATTGTATTGATCTACCCCTAGTTGAAGACCAGCACTTGTACCAATTTCAATTAAAGCTAATGGTTGCTTATGTTCTTCGTAAATTTCGGCAAACATTGGATATAAATAAGCACATCTCCGAACTTCATTCGTCTGTACAAGCTTCGTTTGAAAAAGTTCATTTAGAGATTGTTCATGTTTTAATACAAATTGTTTAAAGGGTAAAAAAGCTTCTTCAGCAGGAAGTAGATGATCTGAAAAGGTAGGATAGTAATTTTTTAATGATTCATCCTTTTCAAATAATAAATAGTGGACGCTGGCGAAAAGTAAATTCGGTTTAGGCTGACCTGTTGGAATGTTGGCAGCAACTTTGAGTAATTCGTCATCCTCAGCTATTTGATAGGAAAGCGATTCGTATAATTTACTAGAGTTTTCACATTCATATTTTGCAAAACGTTGAAATTGTTCACTCAGTTTCATCCTCCATTTTCCTCCTTTATTTGATTTTCATAACTCAAAACGATATTTTCGTATCTAGGAAAAATCTCATGAGGTTAACCGTTTCTTGTTAGTTTCATTATATTGTAAAAATATTACAAATACTATTCGTAATGATACTATAATTAAATAAGAAGGCTTTTGATTTTCATAATTGTTTCTGTACTACTATAATTAAATAGACAGTATCGAAATCTTATTACGTAGATGTAACAGTTATGTATACATAAGTATAGAATTTTAATTTTAGATAGGGGAAAAGAAATGAGTAAAGAGAAAAAGCGAAAACCTAATATAGTAAAGTTTTTATCAAAATCGATTTTAATTATCCTTGGTGGACTAATCGCAGCTTACGGATTAGAAGCGGTCCTCATTCCGAATAATGTATCTGATGGTGGGGTAACGGGTCTGAGTATTGTTGGCTCACAGTTATTCGGTATACCATTAGGCGTTTTAATTGCAATCATCAACATTCCATTTGTTTGGTTAGGTTATAAGCAAATAGGGAAAAGTTTTGCTATATATTCAGTAATCGGTATTGCATCACTAGCAATTGGTACCGCTCTTATGCACCATGTACCAGCTATTATTGAAGGAGATACATTGCTCGTTACCGTTGTCGGCGGTGTCATTCTCGGCTTTGGTATGGGTCTTGCCTTGCGTAACGGTGGTGCCCTAGATGGTATTGATATGTTAGCAGTATTACTTTCTAAAAAGTTACCTTTTGGTACAAGTGATTTAATCTTATTTTTAAACTTATTTGTTTTCATCGTTGTTTCTACAGTATTTGGATTACAAGGGGCTATTCTTTCAGGTATTGCTTATTTTATTGCATCTAAAGTTATTCATATCGTAGAGGAAGGGTTAAGCGGTTCGAAAACCTTTAAAATTATTACTTCCCATCCAGAAGTGATGGTGGAAACAATACGGGATCGATTAGGTCGAAGTGCCACATATAAAGATGCATACGGTGGTTATTCAAATGAATTATTTAAAGAAATAACTTGTGTAATTAACCGTTTAGAAGAAAGTAAAATAAAAGAAATCATTCAGGAAATTGACCCCCATGCCTTTGTAACAGTTTATGACGTTGCTGAAGTAAAAGGCGGTAATTTTAGAAAAAGAGATATTCACTAAGTTTATCATGCTAGAAGCGCTTCCTTAACCCCAGGAGGCGCTTTTTTCATTGGTTTGAAAGGTTTTATAAAAAGGGATAGCGAAATGTTTTATAGATAAAAGGGGGGATAGACAATGGAGAAGGCACAAAATTTAATTGAGTTATCCCGGTTTTTGGCGAAATTAAATAACCAAAAGCAATTTCATATTGGATATTGTGGAGAAGTTGAAGAGGAAATTTATAAAACGTTAAAGGAAGATTTTGTCCATGAAAAGGATGGAATTTCCTTTTGGATAGCTAAAAATCAAGATGGAGTAATAATTACGGCAATTGGGTTAGACATCGATGGAACTAGTGCAGAAGTGTGGGGACCTTTTCTGCAAATAGTTTCTCTACCTCTACAGCATCAATTATGGGAGCAAGTTGTAAAGGGAAATTCTTCAATAAGCGAGTTTTATTTTTTTGTTAATAAAGAAAACATAACTCAACAACAATTTTTAAATGAAATAGGTGCTGCAAAAACAGGAGAACATCTAATTTTAGAAATAAAAAAAGAAAACTTTCATGAGATGGGAGAAATACGGAGTAAACCTTACGAAGAAAGGGATTATCCAACATTTGAAAAGCTACATTTTGAAATGTTTCCCAATACCTATTACGATGCGAAAACAATTATTAATCGATTAAGTGAGCACTGTATTTTAAAAGTATTGAAATCTGAAATGAATGACGTTGTTGGTTACGCCTACTATGAAATCGACTCTGAAATAGGGGAGGCCTCCTTAGAATATTTAGCCATTTCTCCAAAAGCTCAAAATCAAGGATTAGGCACTTTGTTATTACAAAGAAGTTTTGACGGAGATGTTTTCCCACTCCCATATTACAGAAATTCGTTTAAGTGTAAATAATCAAAATAACCGAGCAAATCATGTCTACTTTAAGGCAGGATTTGAACAAAAACATATTTTGTACAGCTATCAATTTCATCGAAGAGTTGACGAAGATTTCTGAAAAAACTATTGAATTGTTATAACAGATTCGGTAAAACGGGAACAAATGTTCTTTCTGGAGGAGAAAAAAGATGCAATTGTACTTTTATAATGACACATATCAACAGGCGGTTGATGAATATCAAATTACAGAGGACCAACTTCGTTTTACAGGTTCACCTAAGGAATGTACGGAGCTTTCATTAAACAATCCAGACCGTTTTGCCATTTTAGCGGTGGAAAATGGAAACCTTGTTACCTATTTTAATTTACATAAAAATGAAGGTGTTAATCCTTATTCTAATAACCCAAATGCCATTTTATTAAGAGCCTTTTCTACGGATACTCGACACTTAGGAAAAGGGTATGCAAAAAGGGCATTAAAAATATTGCCCAACTTTGTAAGGGAACATTTTACTGGCATAAATGAAATCGTGTTGGCAGTAAACGTTCAGAATGAAGTTGCTCAAAACTTATATAAAAAGTGTGGATACGTTGACGAAGGTGCAAGAACAATGGGGCCAAAAGGTGAACTCATTATTATGAGTTATTATTTATAGGGAAATGATGATGGACCTTTGTTTATATCGTGTTATACGATATAATCTGTATAAACGATATAAATGCGAGGTGCTTTATGGAATTAAATAATTATTTTACGGATATTTATTATTATCTACATCCAAAATTGGAACATGCGATTTCTCACCAAAGTGTACGTATTTTGCAAATTTTACAGAAAGAACAAAGTGTAACAGTTAGATCTTTGGCAGAAGCTTTGACTATTTCTCATAATACAGCTTCAGAGCATGTGAAAAAGTTGGAGAACAATGGATGGATTAAGAAGGAGCGTTCTGATAAAGATCAACGTAAAGTTTATTTAAAACTTACAGAACTTGGATTACAAGTTGTAAAGCAACATACTGAGTTAGATGAAAATTTACTGAAAGCAGCTTTAGGAAAGTTATCCGAAGAAGAGCAAGATAACGTCATGAGAGCCTTTCGTTTGTTAAGTGAGGCGGCGAAATAATGGTTTGGATAAAACTTTTCACGTCGGCTTTTATTATTGCTGCTGTAACAGAGTTGGCTAGGAAATTTCCCCTTTACGGAGGAATAATTGCGGCTCTCCCGCTCATTAGTTTACTCAGTATTTTCTGGTTAACCGTTCAAGGAGAAACAAGTAAACAAATCCAATCCTTTACATTAGGTGTCATTTTAGGTTTGCCAGCTACTATTGTGATGCTTTTAGCCATTTATTTCATGCTAAAAAATTCCTTTTCTTTCATTCTAGCCGTTATTGTAGGGATTGTTTCTTGGGGTGTATTTCTTTTCATTCAGAAAATTCTCATGGCACAATTCAATATTTAAAAGAGGTGTTTCCATGTTCCTTAAAAGAATTGAATTACTACATGATCGGATTGATTCTTATCAACAATATCCGTTTTCAATACCTTCTATCCAATCATTAAAAAGTTTAGATATAAAAAATAATGTTACGTTTTTAGTAGGTGAAAATGGATCAGGTAAATCCACGCTTTTAGAAGCCATTGCCGATAAATGTGGATTTAATACAGCGGGAGGTAGTCGGAATAATACATATAAAGTTGACCGTTCGGAATCAGCATTAGGGGAATACATAAGACTTTCTTGGTTGCCAAAAGTATCAAATGGATTCTTTCTTCGAGCAGAATCTTTTTACCATTTTGCTTCCCATATAGATGAAATTGGAGAAAGTCATAAAAGTATTTATGATTCCTATGGTGGTACTTCTTTACATGAGCAATCCCATGGGGAATCCTTTATTTCTTTATTCGCCAACAGATTTAGTGGAAAAGGGATTTATTTGTTGGACGAGCCGGAAGCAGCGCTATCCCCTCAACGACAACTTGCTTTTTTAAGAATAATCCATGATTTAGTAGTATCTGGAGAAAGCCAGTTTATTATTGCGACCCATTCACCGATTTTATTAGGATACCCTAATGCAACGATATATAGTTTTGATGACGGAACTATTGAAGAAGTAAATTATGAAGAAACGAGTCATTACCAAATTACAAAGTATTTTTTAGAAAATCGCGAACGTTTTTTAAGGGATATTTTTGAGGATTAAAAGATGATCGAGAAGTATAAAACGTTAGCTTCTGCAAATAATTTGATGTAAATAGAAATGCACCAAAGAGTAAAACTACTTATGGTGCATTTAATTTTTTTATTTGTTTTTTTGTTTATTCGCTTTCTTTTTTACTTCATTGACATCTAACTCTTGAGCAATTTCTTGATTGCTTTTTTGATTATTGTTTTTCTTATCTTCTTTTTCTTTAAAATTTGGTTTTCTTTTCTTTGCCACGATGTTTTCCTCCAAATATTTATCTTTTATTGGATTGTTGATTTTTATCATGGTTCGTTGCATTATTTTTATTTTTAACTTTTGAATCAAATTCTTCAGCAATTTCTGCTACGTTATCTTCAGGATTATGATTATGGCTTGTTTTATTTGTATGCAGGTGTTTATAAGTTTCAAAAGGATTATGAGTTCTCACATTCATCGTTTCTTTACTGTTTTTGTTCCCCAAAGATTTCACCTCCTAGAGTCTAATTTGCTCAGTAAAAAAGGTTTTATTCTATCGGTGTACTCGTACAATTTACATATTCAAACAAGGATTTCTAATTTTAAATGAATCAATAAAAGAATAAAGAATATAAAGGAATCATTTCTTTTTTGTAGAAAGTATAGGGGAGCCCTTTTGTGGAGGTGATTTAAAATGTCTCGAGTTATCGGTTTTGAAATGAGTAGTCAGGAACCTGAAAAGGCTGCAACATTTTATAGTCGTGTTTTCGGTTGGGAAACTGTAGAACAGGATTGGGAATACTGGTCTATTTCAACTTGTCAAAGAGAGGGGATCATAGGTGGTATTAGCAAAGGTCCTAGTGACTATCCGCATGGTACACGGATCCAAATTGAAGTCGATTCCATTGATGAAGCTGTGAAGAAAGCAATAGAAAATGGTGCGAAGGTTGTACGGGAGAAGATGGAGTTTGACGATTTCTATCTTTCCTATTTAGTTGATCCAGTTGGTATTGGCATTGGATTATATGAAAAGAAGTAAACATGATGCAAAGGGGGTGGTCTACTAATGAAAAAAACAATTCCGATTAAAAACCAAATGAATGGAATTTTTGTTCACGTTACAAATTTAAAGCAGTCGGCAAAATGGTATTGTGACCTTTTAGGAATAGAACTAGATGTAGAAAAGGTTATATCACCTGTTTTTAATGTTCCGGTTGTCGGTACAACATCTCTAACATTAGATGACCACTCCTTTGATCCCCATTTTAAACATTATGTTAGTCCAAGTCCCATTTTCAATTTTTATACACCAAATATTGATGAAGCCTACCAGTATATTAAAGAAATAGGATATGAAGTTGTAAGAGAAATAGAAAGAGTAGGAGAAATGGCTTGGTTTAACATTCAAGACCTAGATGGCAATGTAGTCATGATTTGTAATTGCTAAAATTGATAGGAGAGTAATCTATGGAAATTAAATTAGACGATTTAACAGGAACAAAAATTACCCGATTAATAGGTGACCATCTTCAAAATATGGGGGAAAAATCTCCGCCGGAAAGCATTCATGCATTAAATTTGGAGCAATTAAAAAGTCCGGATATTACTTTTTGGAGTGCATGGGAAGGGGAAGAATTACTAGGATGTGGGGCTTTAAAAGAGCTTTCTAAAGACCACGGTGAGATTAAATCGATGAAAACTTCCCCTGACCATTTAAGAAAAGGGGTAGCTAAACAAATTCTACAACATATTTTGGAGGAAGCAATAAAGAGGGGGTATCAACGTCTTAGCTTAGAAACTGGTTCAATGGATGCCTTTGAACCAGCACGAAGATTATATACGAATTTTGGTTTTACATATTGTGAGCCCTTTGGAGACTATATCGAAGATCCAAATAGTGTTTTTATGACTAAGAAATTAAGATAGTTAGCTTTCAATTCATTCCCATTACTTAAAATAACCTTCTAAACTAGTTTAGAAGAAACTACTCATCTCATTTTAATGGGTAGTTTTTGTTTTGGGCAACAGACTCGAGGTGTTTGAACATGCAGTTACAAATAAATACGATGAATGAACCCTATACGAAAGAAATATTAAGTTGGAAATATGACAAACCTTATGATTTTTACAATAGTATCGATACAGAAGATAGCAGGAAAGAACTTTTGGATGGATTTTATTATGCCGTTGTAAAAGAAAACGGGGAGTTATTTGGTTATTTTTGTATTGGAGAATCGGCACAAGTTCCTATTGGTCATCAAGTAAATGCTTATCGTGAGAATTTTATTGATATGGGACTAGGAATGAATCCGAAATTTGTAGGACAAGGGAATGGATTTTTCTTTTGTTCTTTTATTCTCCAATCGATTGAAAGGAAATATAAAGGGGTTCCAATCCGTTTAACCGTCGCTACTTTTAATAAAAGAGCAGTACATTTATACGAAAAGTTGGGTTTTAAGAAAAAAGCTGAGTTTTGTTCAGATAAAGCACAGTTTACGACGATGGTTAGGACTTGATAGGGGGACAAAAATGCGCTCGGAAAAGGTAATGATCGATTTAATAAAAAAGTTTGCTGAGCAGGATGAGCGGATTAGGGCAGTTGGTATGAATGGGTCTAGAACAAACTTAAAGGTACCTAAAGATCCCTTTCAAGATTATGACATTGTTTATTTTGTCACGGATATGGATTCATTTATAAATCGTGTAGATTGGATAAAAGTGTTCGGTGAACTTATTATTATGCAAAGGCCAGATCATTCTGTTTTGTATCCATCTAATCGCGATCAATATGCTTATTTAATGCTTTTTACAGACGGAAACCGCATTGACTTGACCCTTTGGCCAGTTGAAAAAAGTAACGAATGGATACAAGACGACAAATTAGCCAAAGTGTTGTTAGATAAAGATCACATTTTTCCGAAGTTACCTTCACCAACTGATGAAGACTATTGGGTAAAGAAACCTTCCCAACAGGTATTTAATGATTGTACGAATGAGTTTTGGTGGGTTTCTACATATGTTGCAAAAGGGTTATGGCGAAATGAAATTCTTTATGCAATGGATCATCTACAAATTATAAGAAGTATGTTATTGAAAATGCTTGAATGGAAAGTAGGAATTGAAACGAACTTTACTGTAAGTATCGGCAAAAACGGTAAGTACTTGGAGAGGTATTTGGAAAAAGATATTTGGAATACACTCCTTAACACGTATCCGAAAGGAAATATCGATAACATTTGGGATGCATTATTGACGATGACGAATTTGTTTGAAGAGCTAACATTGGAAGTAGCAAATCAGCTTCAATTTAATTATTCGTTTACTGAAGTCAAAAAGGTCCAGGCCTATTTAAAACATGTTCAGACAATTACCTTTGGATGAAGGAGTTTTTCATCTGTATTTAGAAAGTAATACTAAAGAATTTTAATCTACATTCTTTGAGTGGTTTTAATATGGGGTAGGGGTTTATAAATTTTAGAAAAGTGGGTGGAACATTTGATTAATGTATTAGGTCAAGTCATGCTATATGTGAATAATCAAGATGAAGCGGTGAAATTTTGGACGGAGAAGTTAGGGTTTACAGTAATAGTAGAAGAAGATAGTGAACAAGAAATGAGATGGATAGAGGTAGCTCCAAAAAGTGATGCTCAAACGAGTATCGTTTTACATGATAAACAATTCATCGCGAACATGGAGCCAGAATTAAATCTCGGAACACCTTCGCTAATGTTTTATTCCAATGATGTAGAGCAATTATATGGTGAATTAGCAAATAAAGAAGTGACTTTAGGGGAAATGGTCAATTTACCTTCCGGGAAAGTATTTAATTTTGCTGATCATGAGGATAATTATTTTGCTGTTATGGAGAAAAAATAATATTGTATAAAATCTAGCCGCAATGATTGGAATGCGGCTTTTTTCTTTAATCTCGATATCGGTTATCTTGAAAAGTGACTTTCACATCTTTTAATTTATGGTACTCTAATACATATATTACTATTCTTTTGAAAGAAGGTTTCCCTTTGCATTTAAAATCCATTGGTTTAGTTACAATCATAAGCCTTATAGGGGCATTTGTATTTGATTTTCTAAACTTCCCTGTCCCTTGGATGCTTGGTCCTTTATTTGCAGTACTAATTAGTCAATTTTTTATTAAATATGAACTTTATTGGCCAGTTCAATTAAGGAATGTTGGGTTAATTATAGTAGGTGTCTCTATCGGTCAAACCTTTCAGTTTTCTGTATTTGCTGGCATGGGATGGTTAATTTTTTTTATGTTGATTCTCAATGTGGTGTTAGTCATTATTAGTGTTTTGATGGCCTTTGGTGTACAGAAAATAGGAAATGTACCGTTAAAAACCGCTTTAACATGTACGGTTCCTGGTGGATTAGGACAAATTGTTTTGTTTGCAGAAGAGGAAAAGGATATCGATTTAGCTGTTGTTACTTACTTTCATGTTGTTCGTGTTATTAGTATTGTCATGTTGATTCCTTTCGTTCTTTCTGGTCATGTTGTCCAAGCAGAAGGGGGAGCGGGTTTTTCCGTTAATGAAATTATCCCTATTCTGTTATTATTATTAGCTTCAGGAGCTACCGTTTGGTTTGGCAAAAAACTAAAAATTCCAGTGCCGTTTTTTTTAACACCGATTCTATTTATTATTGTTTTATCATTTTTTTCCGTGGAAACCCCAGAGTTACCAGGATACTTATTACATATTGCCCAACTGTTAATGGGAGCATATATCGGATTACTTCTAAAACCTAATATGATTAAACTAGGAAAAAAAGTTCTCTTATTAGGGGTGGGGAGTGCCATATTATTAATGGTAGCCACTTTCGCACAAGGACTTTTATTAATTTATTTCCTTGATTATTCGTTACCGACTAGCTTCCTCAGTACAGCAGCAGGGGGGCTGGATCAAATGAGTCTTCTTGCGACAGCAATTGGGGCGGATGTTATAACTGTAACGGTGTTCCAAATGTTCCGTTTGTTATTTGTCTTTTTATTAGTTTTACCTTTATTGAAAATAGCATGTTCCATGATTGATAAAAGGCAATTAAATGATGGGATGAAATTGAAGCTCAATGAGAAAGGTGTTCCAAAATAATTTGGAACACCTTTGTTTATGATGAAGGTTTTTTCTCAAATAATAGAATGAAATTTCCTTTATAGTAAATTAATAAATAAAGCTCAAAAATAATAAGAATAATAGCCAAAATAAGCAACGAAGGTTCAACAAAAACGTGTAATAAAAAGATATTCACGATAATTGGTAATAAAGCAGCGACCGCTAATGGCACAAATCGATTTAGTAATAAAAGGGTGCCACAAAGGATTTCTAGCGCTTTTTCCCCAATTAATAAATAATCAAATTGAAAGAGAATCATTGCTTCTTTGCTCGTTGGAAAAAGGGATTCAAATCCTAAAAACACAATAAACCCATTCACACCAGCGCTTAAGAAAATCACACCAAGTAAAATTCGAAACGTATGCATTGTGTAATGTTTCATTCCATTTCACCTCCCGTTTCATACTATTCCCAATGGGTTTCCCTTAGTCTATGAAGAACAATAATATACAGAAAGAAGTTACTAGTTTAAAATAATCGTCAATGAATTTTCATAAAAAAGAGCTAAGCTCATTGTTGGAAGAAGATTATTAGTGGTATGATAGTATATAGTGCTTCCGGAAGGTTGCCGAACAATGAGGGGAAAGAAAGACTATGAAAAATACTATTGATCTCTGGGCTAAGACAGTCAAGACAGGGATTATTAAATCAAATTTAATTCCCATGATTGCTGCCCTTATGCTCGCTTTATATACGTACGAATTAAGTTTTATTGAACATATTCCACATATACTATTTGCCTTTGTAGGTTCTGCTTTCATAATCGGAGCATCAGGTATATTTAATAATTTGTACGATCGCGATATTGATGCGAAAATGCAAAGAACAAAGTCAAGACCTACAGTAACAGGTGAACTAAGTGCTCGTACAGTATTAATCGTTGGCATCGTTTTACTTATCGTAGGATTAGCAATACTTTCTTTAACAACACCACTAGCAGCATTTCTTGGCTTCCTAGGTGTGTTTTTCTATGTTGTTCCGTATACGATGTGGACAAAAAGAAAAACGATCTGGAATACAGAAGTTGGGAGTATTTCAGGAGCGATGCCGCCGTTAATCGGTTGGGCAGCGGTTGCACCTGATATTTGGTATCCGGCAGCTTGGGCTTTATTCATTATTATGGTCATTTGGCAAATGCCACACTTTTACGCCATTGCGATTCGAAAAAAGGATGATTATGCGGCTGCCAATATTCCGATGTTACCAGTGAAGACAAGTATGAGAAGAACTTATCTTCAAACAAATATTTATTTAGTCATTTTAATGTTTACGAGTTTTTTATTTGTTCCACTAAGTTGGGGCTTAACATTATGTTCTCTTATTTTAGGGGGAATATGGCTGTGGATAAGTATCGTTGGCTATCGTCAAATGGATGAGAAAAAGTGGGCAAATAAAATGTTCGCTTACTCATTAATTTATATGATGTTACTATTTTTAACGGTCATTATTTATTCTAGTGTAGGCATGATTTTTCAATAACGACTTAAAGGTGTCCCAGAGTGGGGCGCCTTTTTTTGTTATCTAATCGTGGATATGTGGATAGTGAAAAGAGAGGGAAAGTAATTAAGTTGAAGCTTGCTGTAGGGGTAAAGCTAATAAAAATAGCATTAAAACTACAAAATTAGAATCTGTTACATATCAAGCTTGTATAATAAAAAACAGACTAAATTTTATGAAAGCGCTTTATATAAAGGTTTAAATTTTAATTTTGAGTATAATTTCAACAGAAAGACATTAAAAATAAATTTGTTATATAACAAAATATTTCGGAATTGTGAACAAGTTTGTGATAAAAATGTGACATGTGGATAAGAGGTATACCACCACATAGTTGATAGATGATATGATAAAAACATCATAAGAAGAGAAACGTAAATTGCTTCTTATGAAAAATCGCTCTTTAGTAAAAGTGGTAAGTTAAGCTCATTTGAACCTTGTAAAAGCTTGTTCGACAAGATATATAACCTCCCCTATGTTTATATATATAACGCTTTTTAAAAGGTCAGCCAAAAGCATCGCGCTTCCAGTAGCGCGATGCTTTTTTTCTTTTTAAATGAAAAAAAGACAAATAGGCGGAGCCCTTTCATTAGGACGTTAAAAAAACCGATGAAATCTCTTCATCGGCCGTTATCGATTGTTTATTAAAATGCGGTAAATGAAAATAATGCAAATAGTAATGATAGAGCTGCTAAGCAGAAATAGAAAATACTCGGATTTTTACTTTGTCTTTTCATTTCATATATACCCATTGCTAAAAATAGTGGACCCATTAACACGAATGCCCATGGAAGTAGGTGAGGACTTCCTACCGTAAAGGTATAAATGGCAATCAAAATGAGAAGTAGTCCTGCAACAGGTTGCATTAATAAAACAAAACTCCATTTATTTTCCATTTAAATCACTCCTATTTTAAAAGTTACCAGTTGGAAAGTTTTTAGTTTATATATCATATAAATTCATTTCTACAAATATTTAGAAAATTCCTTTTTGTTACATAAAAGAAATATTTATTTAGATACTTTAATATGAAATGTTGATTTGTAAGGAATAAAAAAGACCTAAAAGTTCATAAAGAACCTTTAGGTCAATATAGGAAATTTTCTTTTACTAGGATTGTAAGTTAGATACTTCATATAAATAGTCGCCTAATACACGAAGCCCTTTATCGAAGTTTTCTAAATGGAAATGTTCGTTTGGTGCATGGAAGTTTTCACTATTTAAACCGAATCCCATTAATACAACTGGTAATGCAAGGATTTCATCAAAGGCAGCAACGATTGGAATCGAGCCACCACCACGAGTAAAGGCAGTTGGGACGTTATAAACTCGCTCATAAGAACGACCTGCTGCTTGAATTAATGGGTGATCAAACGGTGTTAAATAAGGAGCTCCTTTATCGAATTCAGAAACTGTTACTTCCACACCTTTTGGCTTATGTTTTTCAATATGTGCTTTTAAAAGAGCAACAATTTCATTTGGATCTTGGTCCGGAACTAAACGACAAGTAATTTTCGCACCAGCTTCTGCAGGAAGAACCGTTTTAATTCCTTCACCAGAGAAGCCACCAAATACTCCGTTAATTTCTAAAGTTGGTCGAGCCCAAGTTTGCTCTAAATATGAGAAACCTTCTTCACCGAATAATTCTTTTACACCGATTTCCTCTTTTAACGCCTCTTCATCGAAGTTTAGCTCTCGATATGCTTGACGTTCTTCTTCAGTTAAAGGAAGTACTTTATCATAGAAACCTTCCACTTGGATTGTACCATGTTCATCACGGAAGGAAGCTAAAATTTCAGCCAATGCATGAATAGCATTTTGCACGCCACCACCATAAAGGCCAGAATGTAAGTCGCCTTTAGCTCCACGTACATCGATTTGAACTCCAGTCAGTCCGCGTAAACCATAGCAAACGGCAGGTTTCCCAGGAGCGTACAGCCCAGTATCAGAAATTAAAATTAAGTCTGAGGAAAGCTTCTCTTTATTCGCTTCTACATAAGCTGGTAGATTAGGGCTACCGATTTCTTCTTCCCCTTCATAGATGAATTTCACGTTTACAGGGAGGGTTCCTTCTGTTGCAAATAACGCTTCAATCATTTTTAAGTGCATAAATACTTGGCCCTTATCATCTGATGCACCACGAGCAAATAATTTATTATCACGGATTACTGGATTGAAAGGTTCTGATTCCCAAAGATGAAGAGGATCGACAGGTTGTACATCGTAATGACCGTAGAATAAAATCGTTGGTTTTCCTTCTGCATGAAGCCATTCTCCGTATACAACTGGATGTCCCGCTGTTTGATCAATGGATACATTTTCGATGTTTAGTTGTTGAAGTTTGTCAGCTAACCATTGGGCAGCAGTTTGCATGTCTTGTTTATGTTCTGATAGAGAACTGATACTTGGAATACGAAGAAATTCAAATAGTTCTTCTAAATGTTTTTCACGGTTTTTAGAGAAATAAGCATCTAAAGTTTGCAAATGATTCATTATTAATCCCTCATTTCAAATTTTTCGGATAGTAGAATTAGTATACCACATAGAAGGGGAAGGTATTGTTGGTTGGCTTTGGAAAAAGGGGAAAATTTCTTGGAGTTCTAATACTTTTTCTAGTACATATGAGAGAAACTGAATTTACGAAAGTTACAAGGAAAGACTTTTAATCTTACACGAATGTAATGTAATTGAAAGCAAATCCGATAGAGTGTAATACAATTTTTTGGGAAAATGTATATAGAAGGTAGTTAGAAATTGGAGGAAGAAAAAATGAATAACTGTTTAACAGGAATTTATGAAGAATATAATCGTTACATATATCATTTATGTTTAAAATTAACACGCAATATAGCTGAAGCCGAAGATTTAATGCAAGAAGTTTGGGTCAAAGTTGTTCGTAATGAAGAACAAGTAGAGAAGGTTGACCACGTAAAAGCTTGGCTTACTACTATTACTATGAATACATTTCGCGACCGCTATCGTAAAAATGTAAGAAGAAGTAAATATATGATGAGTCAACCTGAAACATTAGACGTTCCGATTTTAGATTTGGTTCCCAATAATGAAATTTCTACGGAAGATCAAGTGGAAAAAGAAGTCGTAACAAAAATTGTACAAGAAAAAATGCAACAATTGGACGGAATTTATCAAAGAACTTTATGGTATTTCTATGTTGATCAATATTCATTGGCTGAAATTTCAACATTAATGAAAGTATCCATCGGTACAGTAAAATCACGTTTATTCCGAGCAAAGGCTAGATTAAAGGAAATTTTACTAGCAGATGCATCTTTACAAGATGTGGTTATGGCTTAATAGTAATTTGAAAAAGACTCTCTCACAATTAAGAAGGGGGAGTCTCTTTTATTTTGAAATAATATAAAACGCAAGGTACATTAATGAATGCACCTTGCGTTTTTTTATAAGTAACTTTAAATTATTCTTCATCTTTTAATTTATTAAGCCCATTGCTATTTACAAGACACTTTTCGAAGATGTTATGTAGCGTTTGAATTTCGTCATTTGTAAGCATGCCGAACATTGAATTCACCATTGCTGTCACCTGAGCCTGTGACTCTTCTAATATTTTTTTACCTTCTGGTGTAATGACGATTTGAGAAGCGCGACGATCTGCACTACTTTGGGTCTTTTCAATAAGTCCCGCTTTAATCAACTTTGTTGTTAAAACGGTTACGCCACCAGTTGTCACTTTTAAGCGCTCAGCAATAGCAGAGGGGCGTTTGGGTCCCTCTTTAGCTAATAAATCTAACAGTAAAATATGAGATTTTGAAAATCCTAATATATTTTGATGGTTCCATTCATTTGCCCATTTTCGCTCCAATGAAGACACTACTTCAAAAAGAGAGGAAAGTGATTCATATCTCTGGTTATCCATTATGTTCAGCTCCACTTAAGTCTTGTTTCGCATGTTTCAAAACTAATTCAATACGAAATGTATATCGCTAGACTATTGACTAACCTTGTGTTGCCAATCTTTGCATGGCACTTAACTCATAAGCACGTACTTTACGTGGGATGAAACGACGAATGTCCATTTCATTATAGCCAACTTGAATGCGTTTTTCATCAAGTAAGATCGGGCTACGTAACATACGTGGGTGTTGTTGAATTAAGTTATATAGGTCTTGAATTGATAATTGGTCGATATCAATATTTAAATTTTTGAAATCATTGGAGTTTGTAGCAATAATTTCATCTGTACCGTCTTCAGTCATTCTTAAAATATTTTTAAATTCTGCTAATGTTAAAGGTTGTGAAGTAATACGTTTTTCATTATAAGAAATATTATTTTCTTTTAACCATTTAATGGCTTTTCGTGAAGAGGAACAGCTAGATTGTGTGTAAATTGTAACTGCCATAAAATCTCCTCGCCTTCTTTTGTTTGTAATAGCTTACAAATAAGATATTTTTAAATATATTTATATCTTATCAGTAAGATAATTATAAGTCAATAGCTTTTCCATATTTTATAAGTGGGCATCTTACATATAAATATATAACCGTTTTCCTATAAATATATACGTCTTAGGAAAAGAAAAGTTTCAATTTTTTACAAGTTGATTTGATAAATAATCAAAAAATATGTTTAAAACTATGCTGATAAGAATAATAGAGAGGGGGAGAAATTTAATAATGTTTAATAGTAGATTATGAAAAAACGGTTTGAACTCCTAAGGAATCCAAACCGTTTTTGACATTTATAAATTTGTTTTACCTGTTGTGAACCAATCTTGGACATTCCAAACTTTTGTTGCTAGCCCTTCATAAAACTCAGGTTCATGGGATACTAAGACGATTGTTCCTTTATATTCCTTCATAGCACGTTTTAATTCATTTTTAGCATCTACATCTAAGTGGTTTGTCGGTTCGTCAAAAATTAACCAGTTCGATTCTTCCATCATTAGTTTACATAAACGAACCTTTGCTTGCTCGCCCCCTGATAAGGAATTTAATGGGCGGGAGATATGTTCGTTTTTCAACCCGGCCCGAGCTAAGGCAGCACGGATTTGGTGTTGATCCATACTTGGGAAGGCATTCCATACATCATCAATAGGTGTTATTTTATCTGGCTTTACTTCTTGTTCAAAATAAGAAGGGAAGAGGAAATCTCCCCTTGTAACTTTTCCACCTAGAGCATTTATTTTACCAAGCATTGTTTTTAATAATGTGGATTTCCCGACACCATTCATCCCGATTAAAGCAATCTTTTCGCCCCTTTCAATTGTAAACGTAAGGGGAGGAAGTAACGGTTTATCGTAACCGATTAATAAATCTTCTGCTTCTACTATGAACCGGCTAGAAGCCCGTGATTCCTTAAAACTAAACTCAGGTTTAACAGCCGTTTCCGGGCGATCAATTCGTTCTAACCGATCAAGTTGTTTAGCACGTGATTTAGCACGGCCAGTTGTAGAGTATCGTGCCTTGTTTTTCGCAATAAACTCTTCTTGTTTTTTAATAAATTCCTGCTGTTTCTCGTAGGCATCGATATGTTGGCGTTTATTGATTTCGGCTAACTCTAAAAATTTCTCGTAAGTTGCTGTATAACGAGTAAGCTTTGAAAATTCCAAATGGAAAATAACGTCTACCACACCGTTCATAAACTCCGTATCATGGGAGATTAATAGGAACGCATGGGGATATTCTTTCAAATAATTTGAAAGCCATGTAATATGTTCTTCATCCAAATAGTTCGTCGGCTCATCTAGCAACAATACTTTCGGTTTTTCAAGTAATAGTTTAGCAAGTAATACTTTCGTACGTTGACCACCGGAAAGGGCTGCCACGTCTCGATCTAATCCAATTGCATCCAAACCAAGACCGCGCGCTACTTCTTCGATTTTAATGTCCAATGTATAAAAATCTCCGGCATCAAGAGCATCTTGTACTTCAGCCATTTGTTCTAATAATGCTTCCAATTCCTCAGGGGTAGCATCTGCCATTTTATTGGCGATTTCATTTAATTCCTCTTCTTTTTTATAAAGAGGGAGGAAGGCATCTCGTAAAACATCCCGCATAGTACGGCCTGCTGTTAAAACCGTATGCTGATCTAAATAGCCATAATGTGTACCTGGTAGCCATTCTACGCGGCCTGTGTCATGAATCGTTTGACCTGTAATAATCCCCATTAATGTAGATTTTCCAACACCATTCGCTCCGACTAATCCGATGTGATCACCTTCGACAAGGCGGAATGAAACATCTTTAAATAGGGTGCGATCACCAAAGGAATGTCCTAAATTTTCCACTGTTAATATTGCCATAATCTGTTCCTCCGATAATATATTTCAACGTTTTATAAGTTTTTAGGATATAAAAAAACTCGCGGGTTAAGACAACGCCGCGAGCTGTTTATTCAGTTCTGCTAGTTGTTTTTCCATGTTTGAAAGGCGTTCTTCTGCTTTTCGAACAGACTCTTCATGGCCTGTACTTTCAAGCTTTTCGATATCACCTTGAAGATTTATATAATCCATTTTTAATTCTGCAATTTTTTGTTGAAGTTCTGATTTAGTTAACATGAAAGTAGCTCCTTCATAATAATTTCGTACAAAATAATCGTACAAACATTGTACCATAAGAAGGGAGCTATTTTCATTAATATTCGAAGAAGGGGTATCTCGTAATATTCGGCAGATTCCATCACGTCATGGCTAGTCTATAAAGAAACCATATTATGACGTTCATAAGCAAAATCTAATAATAAGGACTTAATGACTTCATTGTTATCCGAAATTTCCAATTCAAATTGTTTTCTTACTGCCCGTTCTCGTCGTGCTTCATGCAATAATAATTCCATAACGGCATTTTGGATGTTAGATTGTTTCATCTTACGTCCTAAACCGAGATGAATAAATCCGTTATGTTCCCTTGGAAAGGCATTGTTTAATTCCCGTTCATTTTGAGCAGCTGTAATGCAAGGAATACCTACTGTTGCTACTTTATAAGGAGTATAATTCGCATTACAAATCACAATATCTGCTTCATGGAGGAGTTTTTCTAAAGCTTGGTCATCTTTAAAAATTTTCGTGTTACGGCGACTTAACACCATCATTTGTAAATCTTCTACAGAATGGCGATATTCTCGATCAATTGCAACGGTAATTTTTAGTGGGATTTGTAGCTGGGTTAAATGGCGTAAAGTTCGATAGGTTAAATTGTTTTCATCACCATCTTCATAAGCAACGACAATATGAGGTGGATTTGATAATTCGTTTGAAACCCGTTCCTTAGCAATTGCTTTAAGGGAATCTTTTACAGCAAAAGCAAAGCTACCCGATAAAATGTTTTGTGCTGTATTTTCCCTTACTTCCTCAAAAAGGGCAATAATATTGCAATCAGCTAATTCAGCACCATCGCCAAAATCATCAAAATGAACAATCGTTTTGCAGAAAGGTCTAAGCTGTTCCATTTGTTCAACTAATGTATCTTTGCCATCTTGAACGATTAAATCAGGTTCAAGACTACGAATCTGAGTTTTTAATTCTGAGTAATGGTCGAATAAAATAGGAGAAAGTTGTAAATCTGTAAAAATTTCAATTGCTTCATGTCCATCTTGTTTTAAAAATACATAAACGCTTTCTTCATCATTTAATAGTTTTGCTAACGTAGCGGCACGCTCAAGGGGATAATACCCTTTGATTGAACTATGCTCAACTACAAAAGCAATTTTCTTTTTTATCGAAGTGACACTTAGTTCATTTTTCATAAAATCCCATCCTTTCCCAACTATTAATTAAATTATGGTGAAAAATTAGAAAGTATGTGTGAAAATTAACACTATAAATTAGTAGAAACTTAGATTAACAATTTTATGCTGATTAGACGAAAAACATGAAAGGTTGTGGCGTGAAAGTGGAAATGCGTTCAGCCATCGTAGTAGGTGGGACAGGGCTTGTCGGAACGGCCCTCGTAAAACTACTTTGTGACAGTGAAGAATATGTATCGGTGACAGTTCTATCTAGAAGAAAGCTGGATTTCGAGCATCCAAAACTAACCGTTAAAGTGCGTTCCTTTGATCAATTAGAAGAAAAGGATATAGATTTTGCCCATGAAGTTTTTTGTTGTTTAGGAACAACGATGAAAAAGGCGAAGACTAAAGAGCAATTCGAAAAAATAGATGTGGAGTATCCATTACACATAGCATCTCTAGCAAAAAAATGTGGCATTATGCACTTTATTATCATTTCTGCTATCGGCGCCAGTGAAAAATCTGCCTTTTATTATAATAAGGTGAAGGGAAAGCTAGAGCGAGAATTAATGGCTTTAGAATTACCCCAATTATCGATTGTCCGACCTTCTCTATTAGTTGGAGACAGAATGGAATTTCGTTTAGGTGAGAAAACGGGTGAATGGCTATTAAAAGGATTAAATCCGTTTTTTATTGGACCGTTGAAAAAATATCGTCCAATCGAAGCAACTCAGCTTGCATTAGCAATGAAAGTCATTGCTCTTTTTGGCAAAAAATCTCCGGTAACAATATATGAATCACAGCAACTTTCTACAATGAAAATGCCTGAAGCTAAAGTAGAAAAAGCTATTCCAAGGGAACAGTTATTTAATTGGGATAAATTTAAAGAGCCAGAACCGACACCGATAGATGAAGAAGTTGTATTTAATCAAGAAAGATTAATGGAAATCAAAACGAAAAATGAACTTGATAAATAGCGTTTTCAAATGGAATGAAAGAACGTCCTCCGTAAATACTAATGGAGGACTTTTTTGATTTCTATATTTGGATGAAAGGGATGTTACAATGCTCGACAATCTACTAATTCAAATCGTTGCAATTGTAGGACTAGGAATTTTATCGCAATGGGTAGCTTGGCGATTTAAACTCCCTGCCATCGTTATTATGTCACTAGTCGGTTTGCTAGTCGGTCCTTTGTTAGGATTATTCAATCCGCAAAAAAGTTTTGGAGAAGTGTTTAATCCGACTATTGCGCTAGCTGTTGCCGTTGTTTTATTTGAAGGGAGTTTGGGCTTAGACCTTCGAGAAATTAAAGGATTCCGCCAATCGATTTTTCGTATTTCTACTTTAGGTGCCTTTATTGCATGGATTATTGGGTCCTTAGCCGCTCATTTTATAGCTGGGCTATCAATAGATGTTGCCTTTGTGATGGGTGGACTTTTTATCGTTACTGGACCTACGATGATTTTGCCATTATTGCGCCAAGCTAAGTTAAAAGAACGTCCGGCTACAATCCTAAAATGGGAAGCCATTATTGTGGACCCATTCGGTGCGTTAGTCGCCCTATTCGCACTCGAAATGGTTTTATATATGAATGGCATGATCTCGGAAGGGTCCCTTTTATTATTTTTTGTTGCTTCTATTTTTTCTGCCATTATTGGAGCAGGGGTAGGGTTTCTATTAGGCCGTTTACTGGAACATGGTTTTATTCCTGAATTTTTAAAGTCTCCAGTCGTCTTAGTCAGTGTACTTTTGGTATTTGTACTATCAGAAGAAATCATACACGAAACAGGGATACTCGCTGTCACTGCCATGGGAATTGTCATGGCAAATATGCATTTAACATCATTAAGAGAATTACTGCACTTTAAAGAAAATGTTTCTGTTCTTCTTATTTCTACGCTATTTATCATGTTAACTTCTTCTTTATCAATCGAGACGTTACTCGATATTTTAAACTGGCGTATGCTTTTATTTGTTTTAGCGATGTTGTTTGTTGTCCGACCGGTATCGGTTTGGCTTTCTACTATTGGAGTAGGATTACCGAAGCGGGAACGTCTATTACTTGGATGGATTGCACCAAGAGGGATTATCGCCTTAACCGTTTCCGGCTTTTTTGCTAGTGTTTTAACGGAATCTGGATTTGAAGATGCTGATATTATTACAGCTTTAACATTAGCATTAGTATTTGCCACCGTTTTAGCCCATGGTTTATCCATTAGCTGGCTTGCGAAGAAATTAAATTTGCAATGTACGGATGAAATGGGGGTAACGATTGTCGGAGGTAGTCCTTTTACAGCTGTTTTAGGTGAAGCGATACAAAGTTTTCAAAAACCTGTTCTTATTATCGACCGATCTTGGAGTGCCTTATCTGAAGCTCGTCAATTAGGGATAAAAACGGAAGTAGGGGACATCTTAAGTGAATATACGGAGTTTCATGTAGACTTAACTCCTTACGAAATATTAGTAGCCGCCACAGAAGAGGATGCGTATAATGCCCTTATATGCCAACGTTTCGTTCCTGAACTAGGTCGGGAACATATTTTTCAAACACCCATTCCTACGGGGGACTTAAGTGACTACAGTCAATCAATCGTTGGAAAGACATTATTTGATGAAGATTATGATATTTACACATTAAATCGTCTTATTAATGAAGGATATATGATTCGTAAAACACAGCTTACGGAACAATATACATTTGAACGTTATCTTGATGGCGATGGACATAAAACAATCCCATTATTTGCAGTGGATAAGGATCATCACCTCATATTTTTTACAAAGGGGATAAAGCGGTCATTTGATGTTGGAACAACGATCGTTAGTCTTACTTCACCAACCCGAAGAATGGAAAAAGCAATGGAAAAGGCGAATCAAACGGAAATTCCGCCAAAAGACTGAAATTTATTGAATCCAAACTTGTTCCCTACTCGTGCTTTATCGCATCTGTTACAATAACGAATGGAAATAAAAAGTGGAGGATACTCAACATGAAAATTTTACTCGTGGATGGCACTGTATTCGGTAATAAAACAGGTGCGATATTGCGTCAAGTTGAACAATATATTAAAGAATATAATAGCAGCTTAGAGCTTGAAATATTATATTTCGCTGATTTAAAACATCAAATTTTGGATGGTAGCCCATTAAATGAAGATATGCAAATGATGATTCGAAAATTTGAAGAAGCTGATGGCTATATTATTGCAACGCCAATTTATCAAGCATCGATTCCAGGCGTATTAAAAAATGCTTTTGATATGATTGACCCAAAAGCGATGCGGTATAAACCAGTTTCAATGGTAGCAAATGGTGGTACATATCAGCACCATTTAGTAGTTGAAAATCAGCTTAGACCAATATTAGATTACTTCCGTTGTTTAGTAACACCTAACTATGTATATACCCATTCATCTCATTTTGATGAAAATAATCAAATTACAGATGCTACGATTCAAGATCGTCTTCGCGAACTAGCTCGGGTTTTCGTTCAATATTGCAAGCTAAGTGAAACGTTACCGAAACTACCAGTAGATAAACATTAGTTTTCAATGACTTCCAACGCGGAAGTCATTTTTTATATAAAAAAGAGTGCTTACAGAAAGCACTCTTGACGGGTTCATATGTTTTTAAGTAGTAACTGGATTTTCAGTAGGTTCAACATCTCTATCTGGAGATACTAAGGCGTACTGTTCCCATTTACGACTTTTCCATCTAAATAATACGATGATAGCACGGGTCCATTCATCAGCAGCAATGGCTAGCCAAACGCCGACTAACCCTAAATCGAATACAAATACTAATAAGTATCCTAAAGGTAAGCTCATACATATCATGGATAAGAATCCTATTTTGACAGGGAAACGAGCATCCCCAGAAGCCCGTAACGAGTTAATGATTGTGATGTTAATCGTTCTACCAGTTTCCAACAATAAACTTAAAGCTAATACAGAAGCACCAAATTTGACTACTTCTGGATTATCGGTAAATAAGCTAACTAATTGTTCACGGAATATAGTTACGACCGCTGCGATAATTACAGTGAAAACGAGTGCTGCCTTTACACTAGACCATACTTGCTTATAAGCAGAGTCCTTATCTCCTGAACCAACAAAACGACCAACGATGATGGAAGTACCCATCCCTATCGCAATGGCGAATAGATAGGTAAACATCGAAATATTATTCGCATATTGTCGTGCGGCAAGAGCTTCTGCACCAAGGTATGTTACATAGTACAAGAATACAATTTGACAAACTTGGTACATAATTTGTTCAAAGGCACTTGGTAAACCAATGTATAAAATTTTCTGTACATATTCCTTAGAAAAGGAAAAATAGTATGCCATCTTTATTTTGACTTCTAATGCTCGATATAGTAGCCAGAAGAAAATGAAAACGGCAATTAATCGGCTAACTACCGATGAAATCGCAGCACCTTGTACCCCTAGTTCAGGAGCACCAAAGTTACCGAAAATTAAAATATAGTTTCCAACTACGTGGATAATATTCATTCCTAATGAAACAAACATCGTTTGCTTTGTCCAACCATGTACACGAATAATCGCTGCTAAAGAATTAATAACAGCTTGAAGGAATATCCCTCCTCCGACGATGATTAAATAGCTTTGTGCATGTTCAAGTACTGCTCCTTGCAAGTTCATCATGATCATTAATTGGTTGGAAGAGAAAATAAATAGGACCGACATTAATAATCCGAGGCATAAATTTAATGTAACGGCTAAAGCGGAAATTTTTGCTGCTTCAAAATACCGACGAGAACCGAGATATTGGGAAACAACGATGGCAGCCCCATTCCCGACAACTTCTAAAATTAAAATGGCGATGTGTATATATTGATTAGCTGTGCCGACCCCTGAAACCGCATTATCTGATACCGCACTTAACATAAACGTATCGGCAAGCCCCATTAACATAAATAAAAATACCTCTAAAAAAATCGGCCAAGTTAAATGAAATAAATTTAACTTTTTTGGAGGTGTTTGAAGTGTTTCGCTCATGTTTCTCCTCTTTCTAACTTATTTGATTAGGATATATTACCACAGAAAGTTCTTTCGTTGAGTAAAAAATTTATGAATAAACCGGATTAAAATCAAAAAAGCGTTTACAAAGAGATTACTTTTTAAAAATCCATATAGTTTTTGAAATTATCATAGATCCAACGGTTATGGAGAATAATAAAATTGTAAAAAAACATGAACAAACCTACAGTTAGAATGATGTTTTAAGGAATTATTTGTTTAAAAGTATGCGAATTTATGTCTTGTTTTCTTAGGTAGTGTATAATGATGGAACTTGGCTTACAATGTTAATGAATGATGGTTAACTTAGTATATTTTGTTAAAGAAATGGCTTCATCTTAAATGAAGTAAACTACTCGGTAAAGAGAAAAGGGGATTATATGGGAATAGGATGGAACTTTGATAATAGTTATGCGAGACTTTCCGATTCTTTCTATGCAAGTTTAAAGCTGCATCCAGTAAGTAATCCGAAGTTAGTCATACTGAACAAACAACTAGCAAGTGAACTTGGCTTAAATAGTGAGGAGCTTCAGAGTGAAGAAGGGGTGCAAATTCTTGCAGGTAATGTAGCCCCTGAAGGTTCTTTCCCTTTGGCTCAAGCTTATGCAGGGCATCAATTTGGTTATTTTACGATGCTAGGAGATGGACGAGCTACCCTTTATGGGGAACAAATTACTCCAAAAGAAGAACGATATGATATTCAACTAAAAGGGTCTGGTCGTACTCCCTTTTCCCGTGGAGGGGATGGACGGGCTGCCCTTGGTCCGATGCTAAGAGAATATATAATTAGTGAAGCAATGCACGGACTAGGTATACCAACAACTAGAAGCTTAGCTGTAGTGGAAACAGGAGAAAAAATTATTAGAGAAATGGAATTACCCGGTGCCATCCTAACCCGTGTTGCATCGAGTCATATCCGTGTCGGAACTTTTCAATTTATCGCTAATTGGGGAAGTTATGAAGACCTACAAGTGTTGGCGAATTATACAATTGTCCGCCATTACCCAGATATCCCTAATAGTGATCATCGATTCCTTTATTTACTTCAGGAAGTTATTAAAAAACAAGCGGAGTTAATCTGTAAATGGCAATTGGTTGGTTTTATCCACGGTGTTATGAATACGGATAATATGACCATTAGTGGGGAAACGATTGACTATGGACCATGTGCTTTTATGGACGCGTATGATCCTGATACAGTTTTTAGTTCGATTGATACAAAAGGACGTTATGCATATGGTAATCAACCGAAAATAGGTGGCTGGAATTTGGCCCGTTTTGCTGAAACACTCATTCCATTATTACATGATGAGGAGGATGAGGCGGTCGAAATTGCCCAAAATGAAATAGCGAAATATCCGCTCCTTTTTGAGAAGAACTGGCTTAGAGGAATGCGGGGAAAATTAGGATTATTTAATGAAGAAGAGCAAGATAAAGAATTAATAAACGAATTACTCGATATGATGAAGAAATATGAAGCGGATTATACAAATACGTTCCGAGCGTTAACGGTCAACAAGTTGGAAATGACTTCTCTTCACGATCAAGAAGATTTTGATCAATGGCAAAAAAAGTGGCAAGAGCGACGTTCTAGACAACAACAGTCGATGGAAGAATCGACCCAATTAATGAAAGAACGAAATCCATCAGTTATTCCTCGAAATCATCGTGTGGAAGAAGCGTTGGATGCAGCAGTAAATAATGGTGATTACAGTGTGATGGAACGTTTACTAAAAGTACTTGCTAATCCTTTTGATGATTCGCCGGAACATCAAGAATATAGCCAATTACCTGTACCTTCGAATTTACCGTATCGTACTTTTTGTGGTACTTGATTTTTCTAAAATGTTGTATGAATCTGACCAGAAATGGCAATAAAATAATATGTTTAAACAGACTTTTTTAAGAAGGAGAATGGACGAATGGATGAATTGAAAGTAGGGGAAATCTTCACGATTACCGACGAAAATGACGAGGAATTAGAAGTTGAAGTTCTTGCAGCGATTAATATTGAAGGAACGGAATATGTTGCGGTAGGATTTGTGGAAGATTTACAAGAAGAAACAGAAGAGGATATCGATGTTTTCTTCTTAAAGGTAGATGAAGAAGGAGATTTTAGTGCCATTGAAAGTGATGAGGAATTCGATAAAGTATCATCTGCCTTTGATGAAATAATGGAAGAAGAAGAGTAGTTTAAAAATTGGAAAGAAGCAAAACGCGCCTAAGATTTAGGGGCGTTTTGCTATTTTTTTTAGAATGAACGATATCTAAGGAAAGAAATGAAAAATTTCTTAACAAACATAGTTGGTTTTTCATGAACCATACTAAAGATATAGGAGTGTGTTTACATCCTTATTAAGACTATTTTTAGTTAATAATACCTATATATGCGATGTTTCAACAGTTTAAATTATATTCGGGGCAAAAATTTATTAAATAAATCAAAAAAGTCTGAAAAATAATATTTATGATTCGTTAAATTTACGTGGAAACGATTTTTTTTATAATTATTTACGATTATTTTACAAATAATCTATTTCTTTCGAATTATTTTTCTAATAATGTAGGTAATATAAAGTCTACTTTATTCGTATGAAATTTTACAATTACTAATTTACTACATGATTTACCAATAGCACATTAAACAAATAATGGAGGGCAAATGAATGCATTTTTCTAAAAAAAGTAGGGATCGTTTCTTCAAAGCAACACTGGCAACGACGCTTGTAGCTTCAACAATTGGATCCGTTACACCAACTGTGTTGGCAGCGGAATCGGAAGGGAAAAGTAATCAATCTGAAAAAGTAGCTCAATATCAACACCCAGCGAAACAAAGTGTGGATAAAAAAGAGAATGGTAAAGGGAACGGAAAAGGGAAAGACAAAGATAAGGGAAAAGGGAAAAAAGATTTTGAATTAACGATAATGCATACGAATGATTCCCATGCCCATTTAGACAATGTTCCAAAGTTAGTTACAGCTGTTGAAACAGTGAGAGCAGAAAACAAAAATACACTTCTTTTAAATGCTGGAGATGTATTTAGTGGCACTCTATTTTTTAATGAGTTTCAAGGGCAAGCCGATTTAACGTTTTTAAATTTAATGGGTTATGATGCAATGACTTTTGGTAATCATGAATTTGATTTAGGTTCTTCGCCGGAAGGTCATCAAGCACTAGTTGATTTTATTGAAGGGGCAAAATTCCCATTTGTAAGTGCTAATGTTGACTTCTCACAAGATAATAAGTTTGACGGACTATTCTCTGATTTAGTTTCAAGCAAACCGAAGGACGGGAAAATCTATCAAGGAATTGTAAAGAAAATTAAAGGCGAAAAAGTTGGGATTTTCGGTTTAACGACGGAAGAAACGGCTGCCATTTCAAGTCCTGGCAGTATCGCTTTTGAAAACTATATTAAAGAAGCAGAAAAAGCAGTAAAAGCTTTCGAAAAAATGGGTGTAGACAAAATTGTTGCCTTAACTCATATTGGATACGACGATAATGCTGAAATCGATAATGATTTAGTTTTAGCAAGTGCAGTTGAAGGAATTGATGTTATTGTAGGTGGTCATAGTCATACACAATTAGATGAACCTACTTTAGTTGTTGAAGATTTAGATGGAGAAGAAAAGGAACCAACAGTAATTGTACAAGCTTATCAGTATAGTGAATTTTTAGGCCAATTAAATCTTACTTTTGACAAACAAGGTGTTATTACAGAGTATGGTGGCCAACTGCTAGAAGTGAATTCTTTTGAAGAAGATCCAGAAGCAAAAGAGCTATTAGCTCCTTATTCGGATAGAATAGCTGAAATTACGAATGAAGAAATTGGCGTAACATTAAATGAACCCCTTACAAATCCTCGCATCACAGATAGTGGAAATACGGAAGGGGTCAGCGTCAGAAATAGTGAAACGATTCTTGGTAATTTAATTACGAACGGTATGCTTGAAAAAGCGAAACAGTATAACGAAAATGTTGTATTAGCCTTTCAAAATGGTGGCGGTATCCGTTCAGCTATTGATGCTGGACCAGTAACCGTTGGAGAAGTGATTACCGTTTTACCTTTTGGAAATACATTGGCAACGATGACGGTTACAGGTGCCGAGTTAAAAGCTGCCTTTGAAATTAGTTTTAAAGAATACCCAGCTGAAAACGGTGGATTTTTACATGTAGCTGGTGGGAAAGTTGAATTTGATTCAACAAAACCAGTTGGAGAACGGGTAGTTGCCATCTATTACAAGGATGCAGAAGGTAATTTTGTAGAAATTCAAGATGATGAAACATATACAGTTGCAACAAATGCTTTCACTGCTAAAGGTGGAGATGGTTACGACGTATTCGCAACAGCATATGCTGAAGGACGTGTGACCGATTTAGGTTTATCCGATTGGGAAAACTTCCGTGATTATTTAGTAAGTGTAGAAAGTATTCCAACATCTACTGAAGGAAGGATAGTTGATGTATCAAAGGAGGTTTCTAGGGGAGATTTAATGATCTCCCAATATATTGAAGGAAGTAGTTATAATAAAGCGATTGAATTGTATAACGCTTCTAGTTCCGTCATCGATCTTTCCGAGTACACATTAGAGATTTATACAAATGGTGCTCCTGAGAGCGTTAAATCTATGGAATTACATGGCACTTTAGAAGCTGGAGAAGCGATTGTTTTATATCATGGCCAAGCAACGGATGAAATTAAATCAGTCGGTCAAATAGAAAATTCGACGGTGATTAATTTTAATGGAAATGATCCTTTAGTTTTAAAAAAGAATGATGAAATAGTCGATTCCATTGGACAAATTGGATCAAGTAGTGATTTTGCAAAAGATGTAACTCTCGTACGAAATGCGGATGTAACGACTGGAGATGCCATCCCGACTGATGCTTTTACATTTGAGACGGAATGGACGAATTTAGGGAAAGACTCCTTTGAAAATCTTGGCCAACATCCTTACATTGTTGAAGAGCCAGGAGAGGGGGAAACAATTACCATTGCCCAAGCTCGCGAACAAGGGACTGGAGAGGTACAAGTACAAGGAATTGTAACGGGGAAATTAAAAAATACGATCCATATTCAAGATGAAACTGCTGCTATTGCTGTATATGGTTTAGCAGATTCAGTAGAAGTTGGAGATGAAGTCGTATTATCTGGAGAACTAGCGGACTATAGAGGGCTTTTGCAACTTCAAAGTCCTTCTTTAGTCGAAAGAGTCTCTACTGGAAATGAATTTTCTCCTATTGACATAACAGGTGCGGGGATTAATGAAGAGAATGAGTCCAAATTAGCAACTGTACAACAAGTAACGGTTACGGCTAATAATGGTTCAGGAAATTATGCAGCAAACGATTCTGAAGGGAATAACTTTGTTGTACGTGATGAAAATGGTTCCTTAGGATTAGAAGTAGGGAAAACCTATGATTCTCTTACTGGGATTATTCAACAATATAATAGCACGTATCAAATTATACCGCGTGGTTTAGCGGATGTGATTGAAGATGCAACAAAAGTACAGGGAATTAAACCTTCTATTAGTTCCACATTAATTCCTGTAGGAACTGCAATTGAGCTTTCAACTATAACAGAAGGTGCAACAATTCATTACACATTGGACGGTTCAGAACCAACAAAGGATAGTGCTGTATATTCAGAACCAATTGTCATCAATGAACCAACAACTATTAAAGCGATTGCTATAAAAGAAGGTTTAACGGATAGTGATATCTTTAGTATATCCTATGAAGTATATGATGAATCACCAACGATTAGCCAAATTCAAGGGGCTGATCACACATCTTCCTTTGACGGTAGTGTTGTAGACGGGGTTCAAGGGGTAATTACTTCTTTGTTTGAGTTAGATGGTAGCCAATACTTCTATATGCAATCTGCAAAGGGGACAGAAGATAATGATTCTAGTACTTCAGAAGGAATTGTTGTCTATGCAGGTAATGCTTCATCTTCATACTCATTCAAAGTGGGAGATCTAGTAAGTGTTACTGGTACTGTAGATGAATACCGTTTAGACGGATATGATGATGCGGATACAGATTTAACTGTAACGGAAATTAATGCGAGAAACGGTTCGATTACAGTTGTGAAAAGTAATGTAGAATTACCAGATCCAGTTGTTATTACACCATCTATGATTCCTTCTGAATCGATTGATGATGATGAATTAACATCCTTTGACCCAACGAGCGATGCGATTGATTTCTGGGAAAGCCTAGAAGGAATGCGCGTTCAAATTGGTGAAGGCACAGAAAGTAGCTTGCGTGTTGTTTCTCCAGAAGAGTACGGTGAAATTATAACTGTATTTGACTCAATTGAAGCTACTACAACGAACGGTGGTCTATTATTAGGTGAAACGGATACGAATCCTGAACGAATTCAACTGAAGTTATTTAACGGTGAAAAGGAAGTAACAAATGGTGGCGATATTAATACAGGCGATCAAGTTAATGGACCTATCACTGGTATTGTAAACTATGGTTATTCCAACTATAAAGTCTATGTAGATAATACAGATGTTCAAAGTAAAATAGTCGATGGTGGAAAGGCACCAGATACAACTGCTATTACAGCATCCGACGAAAAGTTAACAATCGCATCTTATAATTTGGAAAACTTCTCTGCCCAATCTGATTCAGAAAAAGTGAAGAAAATTGCTGTAGCCATTGCGGACAAATTAAATTCACCTGATATTGTTGGAGTTACAGAGATGCAAGATAATGATGGTCAAACTGATTCAGGAAGTTCAGCTGCGGATCAAAGTTATCAAACATTGATTAATGCCATCGCTGCTGAAGGTGGTCCTCAATATGAATATGTCAATATTGATCCAGAGTATAATCAAGATGGTGGAGCACCTGGTGGTAACATTCGTGTCGGTTTCCTTTATAATCCTGAACGAGTATCGTTAACTGAAGCACAAGCCGTTGGTAACGCAACTACGGGGACGGAATATGTTAATGGGGCGTTAACATTAAATCCAGGACGTATTGATCCTACAAATGATGCCTTTTCTAATAGTAGAAAACCTTTAGCTGCACAGTTTACATTTAATGATGAACAAGTTATTGTCATTGCAAATCATTGGAATTCAAAGTCAGGTGACTCACCTTTATTTGGTTCAATCCAACCGCCTGTACTAGGCAGTGAACAACAACGGATTCAGATAGGTTCTATTATTCGAAACTTTGTAGAATCGATTCAATCACAAAATCCAGAAGCAAATATTGTAGCATTGGGAGACTTTAATGATTTCCAATGGACGCCTGCCCTTCAAACATTAGAAGGGGACAATGAATCAATGGTGAATATGATTTATTCATTAGATGAAGCGGATCGTTATACGTATACGTACCAAGGAAATTCTCAAGCACTAGATCACATTTTCGTATCTAGCAATCTAGTTGAGAAAGCAGTACTTGATATTTTACACGTTAATTCCGACTTTACTGAAGAATCAGGTCGTGCAAGTGACCATGATCCAGTGTTAACACAAATTGATTTTAAATAATGAAAAGGAGATGCTCAGCTAAGAGCATCTCCTTTTTCTATATTCAATTTAACCTAATGCCACATCTAAAATCATCATAATGGTAAATCCAATCATTAATGACAAGACAGCTAAGTCTTTGTTTCCTTCTTCTTGTGAGCTTGGAATAACTTCCTCTACGACAACAAAAATCATTGCACCAGCTGCAAAGGCTAATGCGAAGGGTAATAATGGTTCAATAAAAGCAACTGCCAGAAATCCAATAATGGCAGAAATAGGTTCTACCATCCCTGAAAATTGACCAAAAAGAAAACTTTTCTTTTTGGATAATCCGTCCCGTAGAAGGGGCATTGAAACTGCAGCACCTTCAGGTATGTTTTGGATACCAATCCCGATTGCTAAAGCAAGGGCTCCAGCAACTGAAGCGGAAGGGGAACCAAGGGAAGCAGCTCCAAAAGAAACACCAATAGCTAATCCTTCCGGTATGTTATGCAATGTGATGGCAAGGACTAACAAAGTACTTCGCTTTCTTCGTTTTGGTTGTATACCCTCAGCTGTTTCAATTGCTGCATTCGGATGAAGGTGGGGCAACAGTTTATCAATGGCAAAAAGAAAAGCACCACCAAGTAAAAAACCAATTGCTACAGAGAGCCATGAAGGAAAACGTCCCCCCTCTGCCATTTCTAACGCAGGGGATAGTAAAGACCAAAAGCTTGCAGCAATCATAACACCGCCGGCAAAGCCTAACATACTATCTAAAAAACGTTGATTGAAATTTTTTGTTGTAAAAACGAGTGCAGCACCTAATGCTGTCATTCCCCAAGTAAACAATGTAGCGAGTATTACTTGATAAATTGGTTTTAGTGTTAGGATAAAGTCGATCATTGAAACACCCCCTTATGTATCCCTTACCAAAATCTTCTTATAGCAAATTTTAAGCTTATAAAATGAGGAAATCAATGGATGAATGCCAAGATTATCATCATCATTGTTCGAAAAAGAGAATCATCTTTATAAAATACTCCTAATAGTAGTTTATATTTTGTACTTAAAAGATTTTTCAATAGAAGTTTGCTTTTGATGAAAAGTGAATGATCGATGTATTTTTTATGTTGCTGGTTAATAAAGTGATATAAAGAAACCTTTTTCTTTTCGTCTCCAAAATAGAAGTTATAAAAAGAGCAACGTTACGATGGTATTCCTAACATAAAAAACTTGGTAAGTTGCAAACTAACTTTAGGAGGCGGTTCTATGAATTTAGATCAACAAGTTATTTCAATTTTAAAGGATAAAATTAAACTTATTCAGACGGAAAAGGGCGCGATATATTTAGTTGGTCCGATAAAATTACCTGTGAACTTATATGATGAAACGGTTACTTTCCAATGGTATTGTTGGTTAAATTGTGATGAAGTATATCAAGATATTGAAAAAATTGTTGAAAAACTATCTTCGATTAATTTAGCTGAAATGCAGCAATCGAGTGTTCTCGTTTATGGAAATTTTACTGATGAGGATGATGCGATAATAAGAATGCATTCCATCTGTCATACAGGCGATATTTTTGGAAGTAAAAGGTGCGATTGTGGTTATCAACTGAAACAATCCATGAAAATTATTGTAGATCATGGAACAGGAGCATTATTTTATTTAGCCAATCATGAAGGAAGAGGCATTGGTTTATTTAGTAAAGCAATGGCTTACCTTCTACAAGAAAATGGCTATGACACAGTAGATGCTAACTATGCATTGGGCTTTGTTAATGATTCAAGAAATTATGACGATGCGATTCAAGTGTTAAAAGCGCTTCGTTCCAAGCCTGTCACACTTATTACAAATAATCCGAAAAAATTAGAAGCTCTGAAACAATCAGGTTTATCCGTTAATGCTAGAAGGCCATTATGGGGTGACGTTTCTGAATATAATAAAAATTATTTACAAACGAAAATTAATCGCTCTGGTCATTTAAACGAGGATGGGGCGTGTTGTAACGATTAAAGGATTTAGTTTACCTATTGAAGAAGAGGAGTTGACCAAACTGGAAAACGTGAAGGAAGACATGAGCGAGTCATCCCATTGCAGAAAAAGTCATCATCCAGAAAGCGTGAAAAAGGATTTAACGAACCGCCTTAACCGAATTGAAGGGCAAATTCGTGGAATAAAAGGGATGGTTGATCGGGATGTCTATTGTGACGACATTATCACGCAATTAGCTGCCACACAATCAGCGTTAAACAGTGTAGCGAAAGTTCTATTACAAGGTCATTTAAAGGGATGTGTTGTAGATCGTTTAGCTGTTGGGGATGAAGAAGTTTTGGACGAGTTGTTAGTGACGATTCAAAAGTTAATGAGGAAATAATATACCCCTATATAGTATTAAGAGAGCTATTAAAACATAAGGAGTGATGCAAATGGAGAACGTAACTTTAAACGTTAAAGGGATGTCATGTGGACATTGCGTGAAAGCCGTTGAAGGAAGTGTTGGTGCTTTAGATGGTGTTCATGAAGAAAAGTTAATTTAGAACAGGGAAAAGTTGATGTAGCTTATAATGAACAACAAGTAACCCTTACTCAAATTAAAGAAACGATTGATGATCAAGGTTATGATGTTGAATAGAAGTTTTTCAAGAGTGCTCTATTAAAGCACTCTCTTTCATATCAATTATATACCCTGTAAAGGTATTGGGAAGTAGGTGAAAGAAAATTGACAAATGAACAAAGGGAAACAAGTTTGCACATTACTGGCATGACCTGTGCAGCCTGTGCAACGAGAATTGAGAGGGGCCTTCAAAAATTTAAAGGAATCTCGTTAGCCAACGTAAATTTAGCCTTGGAAAATGCAACGGTACAATTTAATCCATCTGAAGTGTCGGTTACGGATATTATTCGTCGTGTGGAGCAGTTAGGTTATGGTGCCCATGTAAAAGACAATGAACGAGGGGGAGTCGATTTTCGACAACAGGCGATTGAAAAACTAAAAGTAAAGTTCATCGTTTCGACTGTTCTTTCCATTCCGCTTTTATGGACAATGGTTGGTCACTTCACATTTACGTCTTTTCTTTATATACCGGACTTTTTAAATGATCCATGGGTTCAAATGGTAATAGCAACACCGGTACAATTTATTATTGGCTGGCAGTTTTATGTTAGTGCATTTAAAGCTTTAAAAAATCAAAGTGCTAATATGGATGTTCTTGTTGCAATGGGTACATCCGCTGCGTATTTATATAGCGTTTTTCAAACGATATCAAAAGGAACTAGTTATCATTCCCAACTTTATTTTGAAACAAGCGCGGTACTAATTACTTTAATTTTGCTCGGGAAATTACTTGAAGCGAAAGCAAAAGGTCGCTCCTCTGAAGCGATTAAAAAGTTGATGAAGTTACAAGCAAAAACTGCCCTTGTTCTACGAAAGGATATGGAAAAAGAGATTCCGCTAGAGGAAGTTGCCATTGGGGACATTATGCTCGTTAAACCCGGAGAAAAAATCCCAGTAGATGGTGAAATTCTAGAAGGGAATACGGCGGTCGATGAATCGATGTTAACAGGGGAAAGTCTTCCAATCGATAAAACAATCGGTTCAACGGTATATGGTTCTACTATAAATAAAAATGGTTTTATTAAAATGAAAGCAACAAAGGTAGGAAGAGATACAGCTTTATCCCAAATTATTAAAGTAGTAGAAGATGCCCAAGGATCTAAAGCACCTATACAGCGTTTAGCTGATAAGATTTCGGGAATTTTTGTTCCAATCGTGATTGGGATTGCGATCGTTACTTATTTAACTTGGCTTGTCTTTATAACGCCTGGAGAATTTGCTCCAGCATTAGAAGCTTTAATAGCTGTACTTGTAATTGCATGTCCATGTGCTTTAGGACTTGCAACCCCAACTTCAATAATGGCTGGTTCTGGGCGTGCAGCCGAGTTAGGGATTTTATTTAAAGGTGGAGAACATCTTGAACAAACCTATCAAATAGACACAATAGTTATAGATAAAACAGGGACAATTACAAACGGGAAGCCAGAACTTACAGATGTTTTTGTCGTAGAGGGGATGAGTGAAAGATTGTTTCTTTCTTTTCTCGGTTCGATCGAAAGGAAATCTGAGCATCCCCTTGCCCAAGCTATTGTACAAGGAATTAGTAAACGAAGAATTGAAATGAGAGATGTTCGTGAATTTGAAGCTATTCCAGGATACGGAGTAAAAGGAATCGTAAATCAAAAAGAAGTAGTTGTTGGTACACGTAAACTAATAGAGCAATACAATATTGATAGTTTTGCTGTTGTTTCTTTAATGGAACGACTTGAATCAGAGGGGAAAACCGTTATATTAGCGAGTATTGATGGACAATTTGCAGGATTAGTAGCTGTTGCAGATACAGTAAAAGAGAGTTCTAAAAAAGCTATTGAACGACTTCATAAAATGAAAATGGATGTCATTATGATGACAGGGGATAATGAGCGGACAGCTCAGGCAATTGCAAGACAAGTGGGAATCACTCGAATTATTGCAGAAGTGCTCCCTGAAGAAAAAACTGCACAAATAAAGAAATTACAAGGGATGGGAAAAAAGGTTGCCATGGTAGGAGATGGTATTAACGATGCACCAGCGTTAGCTGTTGCTAATATTGGAATGGCCATTGGTACAGGTACGGATGTTGCGATGGAAACCGCAGATATTACGTTAATTCGTGGTGATTTGAATAGTATTGCTGATGCGATCATTATGAGTCATAAAACGATGAGAAATATAAAACAAAACTTATTTTGGACTTTTGGTTATAATACTCTAGGTATTCCAATTGCAGCTGCGGGTTTCCTTGCTCCATGGTTAGCAGGAGCTGCAATGGCCTTTAGTTCTGTATCCGTTGTTTTTAATGCACTACGGTTACAAAAAGTTGAAATAAGTAAATAATCGTTTCATAGAAGAAATGTCTCCATTTTTTAAACATTATAATATGTAGTTATTTTCATGAATAGAAACGAGTTCAAAGTTCAATCCTTAATATAGAAAGAGAATATTAGGAGGATTAGAATGGGTCATAAATTATTAACTAGCATCATGACAATTGTTGCAGCCCTTTCATTGGCAGCTTGCGGAGTAAATGATACGAATAATGGAGATACGACGGAAACGGGTACGAATGTTACGAATAATCAAGAAGGAATGGATAAACAGCCAGAAGCAGATGGCGGACATGGTGAACATACTGAGCATAATGGGCAAGTACCAGAAGGGTTAAAAGAAGCAGAAAATCCTAAGTATCCAGTTGGTAGTACAGCCATTGTAAACGCAAGTCATACAGATGGAATGGAAGGGGCAGTAGCAACGATAAAGGCTGCCTATGATACGACGGTTTATTCCGTTTCTTACACACCTACGAACGGTGATCCTTATGAGGAAAATCATAAATGGTTTGTAGAAGGGGAATTGGACCCGGTTGACGAAGGAACGTTAGATCAAGGGGCTGATGTAATTATTAACGCAGACCATTTAGAGGGTATGTTAGGTGCGCAAGGCGTCATTGATACTGTTGAAGAGACAACTGTTTATGTGGTTGATTATACGAACTCATTAGGAGAAACTGTAACAGATCATTATTGGTTAAAAGAAAGTGAATTAGCCCCAGAGCAATAATCGGGTGCCCAATTAAAGTGCTTCTTTAATTGGGTATTTTTTTTATTTCGAAAGTAACATAAGAAGGGTAACTTGAAACTTGTTTTATAAAAGCAAAAGTTAGAATAATGTTAACTTAATATTGAATAAAATAAGAGTATTCCAGCAAATTCATGTTAATGGCAATGTGCAAATTCCATGTTTCAAATGAATTTTTACAATTACTCTTTGAAATTTTTAGAATAGTCTGATAAAATCGGATAACACTGATTAATTCATAATCAGCGACTATCAAACAAAAGAGGGAAATAAAATGAAGTACTCCGAAAAAATTTTAAATACGCCATCATCGTTTATTCGAAATATTTTAAAGGTGACAGATGCACCAGATGTCATTTCCTTTGCAGGAGGATTACCAAATCCTATCTCGTTTCCGATTGAAGATTTACAAAAATCGATTCATTGTGCCATTGAAGAAAATGGAGCGAAATTATTCCAATATTCTACTACAGAAGGTTATTTACCATTACGCCAATATATTGCTGATAAATATAAAAAGGACTATGGCTTAAATTTCAATCCTGAAGATATTCTTATTACAACCGGTTCTCAACAAGCATTACAACTTATTTCGCAAGTTCTTGTAAATAAAGGAGAAGGAATTGTTATGGAAGAGCCTGGTTATTTAGGAGCTATTCAAGCCTTTACTTTAGCTGAACCAAGTTTTTATTCTGTTCAGTTAAAAGAAGATGGGCTAAATGTAGAACAATTGGAGAATACGTTAAAGCATAATCAGCATATTAAATTTATTTATCTTGTACCAAATTTTCATAACCCAACAGGTATTACATATACGAAAGATAATCGGGAAGCTATTTATGAAGTGATAAAAAAATATGATGTTGTTTTAATTGAAGATGATCCTTATGGTGAATTGCGTTGGAGTGGTGAAAAAATACCTTACATTGGTGCTGGACGTTTAGAGAATTCAGTATTGTTAGGTTCCTTCTCTAAAATTGTCACACCAGGGATGCGAATCGGCTATATGGCAACGAAAAATAAAGAACTTATGAATCATGTGAATACAGCTAAACAAGCAACGGATTTGCACACGAACATTTTTTCCCAAATGATTATTCACAAATATTTAGTAAACAATGATTTACGATCCCATATAGAAAAAATCGTTCAACTGTACAAAACTCAAGCCGAAACGATGTTAAATGCAATAGCAAAATATTTCCCTACTTATGTGAACTATACAAAACCAGATGGGGGCATGTTTATTTGGGTGACGCTTCCGGAAGGAACATCTTCTTTGGACTTATTTTATAAAGCGATGGAAGAAAAAGTAGCCTTCGTACCAGGAGATCCATTTTATACAAATAAATCGAACGTCAACACATTCCGTTTAAATTATACAAACACTTCTCCGGAAATAATCGAAGAGGGAATTAAACGATTAGGGAACATTCTATATTCTTTATCGTCTGAAAAACAAACTGTATAATGGTACAATCTAAAAGGTAGAAACGTTTATGGCGTTTTCTACCTTTTATAAGTGTAAATAAAGTTGATGGGATTGTATTCGTTATATAAGTGAATTATTATATAATCATACGATTATATATGAGCGTCAATGGTGTAGGAGGAACATGGATTGTTAACATCTGTTTTGGCAACAATTATTTTTTTAGTAACATTAATATTTGTTATTTGGCAGCCGAAAAGTTTAAATATCGGTTGGACCGCTTGTGGCGGAGCAATACTTGCATTATTAGTAGGTGTAGTTAATTTTGAAGACGTTAGTGAAGTTATAGGGATTACTTGGAATGCCACTTTATCTTTTGTAGCGATTATTTTGATCTCATTGATTTTAGATGAAATTGGGTTATTTGAATGGGCTGCTTTACATATGGCTAGAGCTGCAAAAGGTAATGGGATAAAAATGTTCGTTTATGTTAGTATTTTAGGCGCTATTGTCGCAGCATTATTTGCAAACGATGGAGCGGCTTTAATCTTAACACCTATTGTTTTAGCGATGGTTCGAAATTTAAATTTTCAAGAAAAAATGATTTTCCCATTCATTATGGCAAGTGGATTTATTGCAGATACAACATCACTACCGTTCATTGTAAGTAATTTAGTTAACATTGTGTCGGCCGATTTCTTTAGTATCGGATTTGTTGAATATGCTTCGAGAATGATTATTCCAAACATCTTCTCTTTAGTTGCAACAATTTCAGTATTACTAATTTACTTTAGAAAAAGTATTCCAAGGAATTATGACATTTCTAAATTAAGAAATCCAAATGAGGCAATTAAAGACCATAAAATGTTTCATTTGTCATGGTATGTACTTGCGTTATTATTAATTGGTTACTTTACAAGTGAATTTATTGGTACGCCAGTTTCAATCATTGCTGGTGTCATTGCAATATTTTTCTTATTAATGGCTAGAAGAAGTTCAGTCGTGAATACAACTGCTGTTGTAAAAGGGGCACCATGGAATATCGTCTTTTTTTCCATAGGAATGTATGTTGTTGTATATGGTTTAGGGAATGCTTGGTTAACAGGGTCATTAGCTAGTGTTATTGAAACCTTTGCACAACAAGGTTTATTTGTAGCTACAATTGCTATGGGCTTCATCGCAGCAATTTTGTCGTCTGTGATGAACAATATGCCAACTGTTATGATTGATGCGTTAGCCATTGCAGAAACGAATACTAGTGGGATTATAAGAGAAGCTCTTATCTATGCGAATGTAATTGGTTCTGATTTAGGTCCAAAAATTACACCAATTGGTTCTCTCGCAACGTTAGTTTGGTTACACGTTTTATCCCAAAAGGGAGTTAAAATCTCTTGGGGAACTTATTTAAAAACAGGGATTATACTTACAATACCAATATTATTTATTACGTTATTAGGTTTATTTTTAACTTTGCTTATTTTATAAAGGAGAATCACTGTGGCAAAAAAAACACTCTATTTCTTATGTACGGGAAACTCATGTCGAAGTCAAATGGCTGAAGGATGGGCAAAACAAATTTTATCATCAGATGAATGGGAAGTAAAAAGTGCTGGGATTGAAGCTCATGGAGTAAATCCAAATGCAATTAAAGCAATGAAAGAAATTGGAATTGATATTTCAAACCAAACATCCGATATTATCGATTTGGAAACATTAAATAATGCTGATTTAGTAGTTACTTTATGTGGTGATGCAGCAGATAAATGTCCTGTTACACCACCATCTGTAAAACGTGAACATTGGGGCTTTGATGATCCAGCGAAAGCACAAGGTACGGAAGAGGAAAAGTGGAAAGTGTTCGAGCGGGTTCGAGATGATATTGGAGCAAGAATAAGAAAGTTCAAAGAAACAGGTGAATAATGAAGGATTATTTCCGTTTTAAGAAGCTACCATTATGGTAGCTTTTTTTAATTTGGAAGCTATTCATTGGTTAGACGAATATTAGCAAGATACGTAGATGGTTTTACATAAAACTAAAATGGAATAAAAAAATTCAGAAAAATAGTTGTATTTTGCAAATAATTAGTGTATAAATAAATTAAGAGGTGAGATGATGGAAAACAAACGTGATATTTTCCATTTACTAACGAGAAGATTCGGTTTATTGGATAAAAATTGCTGTTCTGTAGGCAACTTTGATATATCAATCGTTCAAAGTCATATCCTTTATGAAATTGACAAACATGTTGAACCATCTATGCAGCAAATTGCCGAATCGTTAGCAATGGATATTACGACATTTAGTAGACAAATCCAAACATTAGTAAATATGGAACTAGTTAAAAAAACTCCTTCATCACAAGATAAACGAGTATCCATTTTGAGTTTAACTGTGCAAGGGAAATTCGTTGCAACAAGTACTGACCAATCAATGAATGCTTATTTAGACGAAGTATTTTCACATATGAATGAATTTGAAAGAGAGACTGTTATACGTTCGCTAAAATTATTAAATGAAGCGATGTCAAAATCCACAGTTTGCTGTAAACCATTATATTAAGCAAGAGAAATCTTGCTTTTATATTTAATTAATACTTGCAAAATACAAGTAAAATAATTAGGAGGTTTAATGATGAAAAATGAAAGAGACTTAGGCATTATAACGAATTGCTGTAGTTCACCAAGTCAATACGTTCATTCGGAAACGGATAAACACTCAAACGATCGTATGGATCAATTACCTATAGCTATTATCGGTGCTGGTCCGATTGGTTTGGCAGCTGCTGCTCATTTAGTGGATCGTGGCCAAAACTTTATACTGCTAGAGGCGGGTTCAGGAGTTGGTCATCATGTATTGGAATGGGGTCATGTACGCCTATTTTCCCCTTGGCAATATAACATTGATAAAGTTGCAAAAAAATTGTTAAAGAATAGTGGGTGGAATGAGCCCCCTAAAGATGTTCTTCCAATTGGTAAGGAGTTAGTAGAAAATTATTTAGAACCATTAGCAAAACTTCCAGCAATTGAAAAAAATCTTCACTTACATTCAAAAGTTGTGTCGATTAGCAAAAAGGGGCTAGATAAAATGAAAAATCTAGCACGGGAAGAATCATCCTTTATGATCTATGTCGAACAGCAAGGGATTACTAAAAGAATTGAAGCGAGGGCTGTAATTGATGCAACGGGAACATGGTCACAACCTAACCCAGTTAATGCAGATAATATTTGGACATCGGAAGAGCGAAAACTGAATGAACAAATATATTATGGCATTCCTGATATTAAAGGAAGCCATAGAGAAAGATACGAAGGAAAAAGGGTGGCAGTTGTTGGTGGTGGTCATTCCGCAATTAATACAATTCTAGAGCTTTCTCTACTTGGAGATAATGTGGAAATTTCCTGGATTATGAGAAAGAAAAGAGTAGAGGATGCACACGGAGGAGAAGAAAAAGATGCACTTAAAGGAAGAGGGGAACTAGGTAGTCGTATTCACCAATTAGTTGATGGGGGTTTTGTTAAAGTGTTAACACCTTTTACAATCCGCCAATTAAATTCAAATGAAAATGGTATTGATTTAATCGGAGAATATGAAGGGAATGAATTCACGTTATCCGGAATCGATGAAATTATTACGAACACAGGTAGCCGTCCAGACTTCTCCTTCCTACGGGAAATTAGATTAAGTGTAGATGCAGCAACTGAAAGTGTAGAGGCATTATCCCCATTAATAGATCCAAACCTTCATAGTTGTGGTACAGTACGGCCGCATGGTGAAGAAATATTAAGACAACCTGAAAAAAATTTTTATATAGTTGGGATGAAAAGTTACGGACGTGCCCCTACATTTTTAATGGCGACAGGTTATGAACAAATCCGTTCTATTGTTTCTTATCTTTCGGGGGACATAGAGGCTTCGAAAAGGGTAGAGCTTGAATTGCCTGAAACGGGAGTTTGTAGTATTAACTTAGTTTCTGATACTTCAAATTGTTGCTGTAACTAAGGGGGAATAAAAATGACTGTTAATCACGGTGGTAACTTGCCAAAAGAGTATTTCTTGGCTTATATAAACCTTGTGATGAATGCCCATAATTGTTCATTAAATCAGGCGGAAGATTATATGTTGGACCATTTTTTTAAAGGGAATATCTATTCTTTTGGAACCTACACTTATTCTAACTTTGTAAAAGCAGTTCAGGAATTTTCAGAAGTAAAAAGAACTATGACATAAAGTGAGTCAAAAAATAGATTTTTTAAGGATAACTCAACTCAGATGCTTTAGAGTTGAGTTATTTAAAAAAAAGGAGGAATGAAAATGGCTGTTGAAATTAGAACGATGGTGAAAGAGGATTGGGAAGATGTAAAGAACATTTATTTAGCAGGAATTGCAACGGGAAATGCAACCTTTGAGGTAACTGCACCTAGTTATGAAAAATGGGATAGCACCCATCACCCAACATGTCGATTTGTTGCGGTAGAAGGTAACGAATGCTTAGGTTGGGTTAGTTTAAGTCAAGTATCAAATCGTTCCTGCTACGCCGGGATTGGTGAGGACAGTATTTATATAGCACCAACTGCGAAAGGAAAAGGAATAGGTACAATGTTGCTAAATAAACTAATAGAAGAAAGTGAAAAATTAGGTTATTGGACATTGCAAACATCAATCTTCCCCGAAAATAAGGCCAGCCTTCATTTACACGAAAAAGCAGGTTTTCGAGTTGTTGGAATACGTGAAAAAATCGGGAAGTTAAATGGGGTTTGGAGGGACGTTGTCTTTTTAGAAAGAAGAAGTAATAAAATTTAACATAGTTAGTAGGAAGCCATGTTACTAAATTTTTATTTGTAACCTAATCTTGGGTATCTACCTTGGATAGATTGAAATGTTAACGACTGTTTCATGCACTCTTAATTAAGGGTGCTTTTTATTTTTGAGAACGACGGAAAGGTGAGAGTCCTATATTCTTTTTATGTATAAAAAGATTGATAATACTAAAATAGTACGGATGGAGGTGAAAAAATAGTGGATAAAAATAACAACCGTCGACAAGACCAAAACAACCGTGAAGAATTCGCAGAAGATTTAAATTTTAGCCGTAATCAAAACGAAAATAACCGTGAAGAGTTTGCTGAAGATTTAAATTTCAATCGCAACCAAGATGCAAACAATCGTGAAGAGTTTGCAGAGGATTTAAACTTAAACCGTGATCTTGATCAAAATAAAAACAACCGTGAAAATCGCTAAGGGAAAACCTAAGTGATGAACTTATAAACCCCGAATAGGGAACACTTACGTACAGTGTCCTTATTCGGGGTTTTTTAAAATAAAATTCCAACTTTCAATAAGGAAACTGCGTTATTTAAAATAGTGTTTTCTATCTTCTATTTTGTGATTTTATTTTTATGAATAAACTTTATTCCGACGCCAATAATAAATAGGAATTCAGGGGAGGTAGTTTTGGTGGAAATACCAGCACGTGTAGGAGGAAAAAATGAAAAAAATAGTGAAGGTAAGCTGAAATGGTGGCAACTTTCCTTAATTGGCGTTGGTTGTACAATTGGAACAGGTTATTTTCTCGGATCAGGTATTGGTATATCAAAAACTGGCCCTTCCATTGTGATTTCATTTATACTCGCTGGGCTAACAGCAATGATTGTTTCGGAGTTACTTGGAAAAATGTTTGTTCAGGATCCGCAAAAAGGTTCGTTTCGATCATATGCTAAAAAGGCTTTTGGACGTTGGGCTGGATTCAGTAGTGGATGGGTATATTGGTTTTCAGAAATGCTTATTTCCGGTAGTCAATTGACAGCCCTTTCGATTTTAACTCGCTTCTGGTTTCCGAACATTCCGTTATGGATTTTGGCTTCGATTTATGCTGCCCTAGGAATTATCGTCGTATTAATCGGAACAAAAGGTTTTGAGAGAGCAGAAAACTTATTTGCAGTCATGAAAGTCGCCGCTATTTTTATGTTCATTATACTTGCTACCCTTTTGCTTTTTGGATTTTTCGGTGGTAGTATTCGTGACTTTAATGTTCCGAACACTCCAGATGAATTATTTGCCAATGGATTAACTGGTTTATGGTCATCCTTAATTTTTGGTTTTTATGCTTTTGGTGGTATTGAAATCATGGGTATTTTATCAGTAAGGCTCGAACAAAAGAAAGAAGTAATCAAATCGACGACAGTCATGTTAATCATGTTATTGTCCATTTATATAATTTCTATAGTTTTGGCTTCAACTTTAGTTGCATTTGATCAGTTTAATGCCGAAGAAAGTCCCTTTGTTATTGCTCTAGCGGATTACAATTTAAATTTTTTCCCTCATGTATTTAATGCAGGAATTATTATTGCAGGTTTTTCTACAATGGCTGCTTCTTTATTTGCGGTCACTAGTATGCTTGTTACGATGGCTGAAGAAGGAGATGCACCGAAACTTTTTTCAAAAAAAGGGAAACTTAAAGTGCCACCTTTCGCATTAGCATTAACGATTTCCATTTTAGTCATTTCGATTGTTATTTCTAGACTCGTACCAGACAAAGTATATGAGTATATTACAACAGCAGCTGGATTAATGCTCATTTATAATTGGTTTTTTATTCTTGTATCATTCCCTAAACTAATCGAAGCAACAACCTTTGACCATATAAAGCGAATTTCAGCGATGTTACTAATATTACTTGCAGTAAGCGGCACTATTTTTGATAAAACGAATCGCATGGGTTTTTTCGTTAGTATACTCTTCGTTGCATTGGTCTTGATTGTCATACTATTTATGCGAAAAGGGAAGAAGAAAAAAAACGAATTACCTCGTGGGGTTTAACTTTGTCATGAGAGAAATAGTAATTTAAAGGCTTGTACACCAAAATACACGCCAAATCCAATGAGTGATGTTCCTGATATGATTGAAATAGCACCTAATAATTTTGTTGTTAAAATTTTTCTGAAGCTACTAGCAATAAAAGCCATCGTAACGTCCCAAATGAATAATCCGACAAATATAGCTAGGCTATACAAAATAATATGGTTAATGTCGTAAGTGGAAACCGTTTTTGCAAGAACAGAACCAAAAATACCTAGCCAGAAAAGCATTGATAGTGGGTTTGTGATGGATAATAAAAAACCGTAAAAGAATGACTTTTTTAATGATTTTTCCTTAACGGTTTTCATTTTCACTTCTTTACCAGCATTCACAATGCTATCAACGCCTGTATAAATAAGAACAAAACAGCCGAATGACCATAATAATGTTTGCATAAATGGTGTTTCAAGAAAATGAAACACCCCTAAATAAACAATAAGCATATAGATAGCATCAGCTAACATTGCACTTAATCCGACTAGCCATGCATGTCCAAAGCCACCATATATACCTTTCGTTAATTGTGCTGCGTTTACGGGACCGATAGGGGCAGCAAGTGATATCCCTAGAAAAACGTATCCAAAAAATATACTCATTTTATAACTCCTTTAGTAACAGATAGATGGTTTTTACCATCCTATTCATTCTTTGAACGTAATAGGACAGATTATTAAATCTTCACAATCTAAATATTTTTAAGGAGTAGAACTAATGCCCGTTTATGTATATCAGACCTTTGAAATTAACCAAGGAAAATTTAAAGAGGCCATCGAAAACTTACAAAACATTAAAAAATACCGAAATGAACATTATGATCATACTGTTGAAGTGTTCATTCCTATTACTGGTCAAGATTATAAGTATGCACTACTTGCAACATACGAGGGGTTAGGGGAAATGGAAATTCAAAATCGTAAAATGTACGATGATGATGAGTATTTAAAGTTAATTGGTGATTTTTTCTTAGAACATGTTGTTCAAGGAACGATGTATACTCAAATGTTCCGGGGGATTAATAAAAAGATTTCGAGTAAAGAAGAGAAATAAGAATATTTTAATATTGTCCCATTATTTTTCGAGTAATGGAATATTATTAAATGATAAAAAGCCATACTTACAGCGTAAAAAAGATGTAAGTATGGTTTTCATATATAGTTAATCTAATTTTAGTCCTTTTAAAGCTTCTGCCAACGCGTTATTTATATGTTCTTCTATTTTTTATTGTTAGAAAATCTTTATAAAAAGTTGTATTATAGACCCTAAATTTTCTTATTTCCCCAGTAATAAGTTTAACATAGAATTTATTTTCATTATAATATTGCTATATGTGTTACTACCAGTTATTTTCATATGATTATAGAAGAAAATTTTCCCTCCCTTTAATAAGTTGATTAGGAACTCATTATTTGGCAATTTAAACATCTCGTCCCCTAATTTAATATTTATTACATCATTATTCATTTTTTTGAAAGATAGTTTTATTTCATAACCTGGTAGAATAGTCTCGACAAATTCCTCCATTAAATAAGTATGGATTATGTCTGTAAAAACCATCCAATAAATCGGAAGGTAGTCTAAAAACTCCTCACCAAAGATGATCAAATCATTATGAAGAATTCTAATAAAACCGTAATAATACTCATCTTTGCTATTTTTAATAATGCGTTCAATTTCCTGATACCTATCTTTATCCTCAATGTTTATAAACTTCTTTTCAAAATCTTTAGGTGTTAATGGAACTTTCACTTCAATATTTGGGACTAATATAAATGTTTCTACTTTCATAGAATTAACCCTCCGCTTCATTTAAGGAGCAATATAGGTAGTTAATGGATACAATTGAGTAACTCTATTATTAACTAAATCTACACCTACTCTATATGTTATACCATTATAAGTGTAAGTTATTTGATTTGTGAAACTCCAACCTTTACTTCTTGCAGCGCTAATAGCAGTTGCATTTCTTTGAACTGCTTGACTTGCAATGTGATCAAGTGTCCTAGTACTCATATTTTTTACAAAAAACGTTTGTCCATTTTGTGGAGCTCTTATTCCAGCATTCCAGTAATTCATATGATGTCTTTGAAGGAAGTGCTGCATATCTTGTTTGGTAATTTTATAAGACCTACCACCAGCAGAAAAGACACGAGGAGAGTAATTTGCGATTACAGGTGCTACTCTGCTAACGGGTTGTGAAGTAACTGTTGCCAGGGTAGCTGAGGTTGCAGTTCTCTTCAAATAATAACGGTATGTTCCACTTACCAACGCTCTTACTGCTATTACTGCAATATATCCACAAGGTGGGCCACACATTATTTGGTATTCATCTTTTCTAATTGCTTCATCGGGTACAAAGTTATCTTCTAAAGTAATAGGAGAGTGTAGTTCTAATTCTTCTTGTCTTTCGAAGTAATCTATAAATTCTTTTTCGCCTTCAGTATTTACTAAGTAGCTAGTTGTTTTTATTAGTTTTATATTATTTTCTATAGAATACTTTTCATGATATTCATATTCTTCATGACCGATAGAAGTCTGTATATTTTTTCATTTTCAGTCTCTTTTATTATAGTCGATGGGAAAATATTAAGGTCATCTGATGACAATGAGCTTGAATTTTCGGATTTTTCATTTTCTAAAATTATTTTATCTGATTCTGCATCTAAGGCTTGAGCAACTGTACTAAGTGGTACTAGAACTGCATTTAAAATCAAAAGTATTAGTGTAAACCAAATCATTCTTTTTAATAATTGTTGCACATTATAACACTCCTTTTTATATTATATTTTACAGAGTATAATTGGTTTATATATACTCTTTATACAAATATATACAATTAATGAGTTGTAGGCAATCTCCTCTTTATTTAACTTCTAATAAATTATATATGTATTAGAAACACTGTTGAGATATTGTGTTGTAGTTAATATTAATAAAAAATATAGTAATAAAATAATGGTTAACTTTTTATGCAAGATAGGTTACCTTCTTTAAGAGTTTAAAGAAATATCAAAATAAACAATTAAAGCGTGAAATTAAATTAAAACGAATTTCTATTATTACAACAAAGAAATGAAAATTCCTATTCATATGTTCTAAAAGTTATGGCGAAAAGCCTGGTATTAGCTGAGAAACCTTCGGTAGCTCACGGTATTTAGATGTACTAAAATACAATAATAAAGGTTACGACTATTTATATGGAAATCGATATATTGTTGGTCACTAGGATATCCTGGTAGATCCAGAAAGTTACGATCTAAAAACGTGGAATATAGAAGATTTACCCTGTTACCTGACCATTTAAATTAATGGTTATTAAGCAATCTTGTAAGCAATTTAACTCCTTAAAAGCCCAATTTTTACATGTAACATGCCTCCAACGAATGATTTTATTTCTTCACTGAGTGGTAAAGTCGGAAGATTATTTAAAGAAATGGATCAAAAAGAATTTGAAGAAATTTTAGTGAAGATAAAATAATTCATTTGATTTAAATAAAGCACCTTAATTATTGAAAGTATTCAATAATTAAGGTGCTTAAATCATTAGACTTAATCAATTTTTATTCCTTTTAATAAATCTGCAAAAGGATTATTTAAAGGTTCTGCCTCTTTTTCTTGCTGTTTCAAGTACTTTTGTACACTTCGTTTATCCACTTTTCCTCCGCCTTCTTTTTTACGTCTTGCTTCAAAAGTCGATAATTTTTCACGATAGCCACATTTACATACGAATATTTGGCCATCTCCTTCACCGCGTAACTCTAACTTTTTCTTACATTGAGGACAACGAGCATTGGTCACACGGGATACGTTTTTGCGATGGCCGCATTCCCGATCTTGGCAAACGAGCATTTTTCCTTTTTTGCCGTTTACTTCTAACATCGGTTTTCCACAATCAGGACAAGACTTTGTGGAAATGTTATCATGTTTATATTTTTTATCGCTTGATTTAATTACTGAAACAATTTCTTTTGTATAATTTTTCATTTCAGAAATGAAGACTTCTTTTTTCAATTTACCGTGGGCGATTTTGTCCAATTTTTGTTCCCATTCAGCTGTTAAAGTAGGGGACTTCAAATCTTCTGGTACTAAATCTAAAAGCTGGCGACCTTTGGATGTGATATAAATCTCTTTACCGCCACGTTTTTCGATTAAGAAAGAATTAAATAATTTATCGATGATGTCTGCTCGAGTTGCAACGGTCCCTAAACCACCTGTAGATTTTAACGTTTCAGCTAATTGTTTGTTTTGAGTGTCCATATATTTCACAGGGTTTTCCATAGCGGACAGTAGTGTTGCTTCAGTGAATCGAGCAGGCGGTTTTGTTTGACCTGAAGTTTGAGCAATTAATTGAGTCGTTAAAGTTTGCCCTTTTTCTATTCGTGGCAAAATTTGCTCTTTCACTTCATCTGCTGTTTCTTCATCATCGAACCGGTTTTCATAAACTTCTTTCCAACCGCTCGATAAAATTGTTTTTCCCCGGGCAATGAAAGTTTCATCCCCAATTTTAGCGCTTAAGGTTAATTGTTCATATTCAAAAGCAGGGAATAGGACAGCTAAGAAACGTTTTACAACTAAATCGTATATTTTACGTTCTTTATCATTAAAATTAGAGAAATTCACATATCCTTCTGTTGGAATGATGGCATGGTGATCGCTTACTTTACTATCATCAACAAAGGATTTGTTCGCTTTAATTGGTTTGGATAATACTTTATTTGTCAGTTGACGATATTCACCAATACCACAAGCTTTCAGTCTCTCGGGCAATGTTGCTACAATATCGCTGGAAAGATAACGAGAGTCTGTACGAGGATATGTTAAAACTTTATGCTGCTCATACAATTTTTGCATAATATTTAATGTTTCTTTTGCGGAATAACCAAATATTTTATTGGCATCCCGTTGAAGTTCTGTTAAGTCATAAAGGCCAGGTGCAAATGTCTTTTTTGCTTTTCGATCAATGCTCGTAACGATAGCATTTTGTTTACCTAGTTTCTTAACAATAGCATCCATTTTTTCTTTATTAAAACTTCGGGTATTTCCTTGAGCATCTTGCCATGTTAATTTTAAGTTTTCTGTTGTTTGTGCTTCAATTCCATAATAAGTTTGTGGTTTGAAGTTTTTAATTTCATCTTCTCTTTTCGCAATAATCGCAACGGTCGGTGTTTGAACTCGACCACAATTTAATTGGGCGTTAAAACGAGTAGTTAAAGCTCTTGTTGCATTTAACCCGATATACCAATCTGCTTCGGAACGAGCGACGGCAGAAGCATATAAGTTTTCGTAGGCTTTCCCAGGCTTTAAATTTTTAAAACCTTCTAATATTGCTTTATCGGTTACCGATGATATCCATAAACGTTTAATCGGTTTTCGAACTTTTGCTTTCTCAATAATCCACCGGGCTACAAGTTCTCCTTCTCGGCCAGCATCCGTTGCAATAATAATTTCTGAAACATCACTACGTAATAATTGGGTTTTTACCGCGTTAAATTGTTTACCAGATTGCTTAATTACCGTTAGTTTTAAACGTTCAGGCAACATTGGTAAATCTTCTAAATTCCACGTTTTATATTTCGTATCATAACTTTCAGGGTCAGCAAGGGTTACTAAATGACCTAATGCCCAAGTTACAATATATTTCTCTCCTTCTAAATAACCGTTTCCTTTTTTATTGCACTTTAAAACTCGAGCTATGTCGCGCGCTACAGATGGTTTTTCAGCTAGCACTAAGCTTTTTGCCATAACAAAACATCCTTTCTACATTCCGTAAGTTTAAATATAGCATAGGTTTAATATACTTTCAGTCGATAAAACTACATGGCGTACTTTTGAGTACAGGCTCTCTTTTGTTTTGGGTAAGGTTTTAGGAAACACTTAAGTGATATATTTAAATATAATTGTTTGAAAATTTGAACAAACTATTAATTATAAAAGGTAAATGTTGTGCAGGTGTCAAAAAAACAAACGAATTGTAAAGCTATTGTAAATTTTATATTTCAGTTTTGTAATAACGTTTACATCACATGTGAGAATAATGAATAATAGTGACGACAACATCGAAAGGGTGAAACAAAAAAGATGGATTGGCAGACGATGATTTTCCAATTTTTAGGTGGGCTAGGTTTATTCTTATTTGCAATAAAGTATATGGGGGACGGTCTCCAAAAGGCAGCGGGGGATCGTCTTCGTGAAATATTAGATAGATTTACGACAAATCCATTAATGGGTGTTTTAGTCGGAATAGTTGTAACAGTATTAATTCAATCAAGTTCAGGAACAACGGTTATTACCGTTGGGCTAGTTAGTGCTGGATTTATGACGCTACGCCAAGCTATTGGGGTTATAATGGGGGCCAACATTGGTACGACTGTAACAGCCTTTATAATTGGTTTTGATGTAGGGGCGTATTCTTACCCAATCATGGCACTTGGTGCTGTACTATTATTCTTCTTTAAAAAGAATTCAGTTCAAAATATCGGCCAAATTTTATTCGGATTTGCAGGACTTTTCATTGGTTTAGAAATGATGGGCGATGGTATGAAACCGTTGCGAGACTGGGATGCCTTTATTGATTTAACAGTAAGCTTTAGTGATCACCCAATTTTAGGTGTTATTGCGGGGACATTGTTTACAGTCGTTGTTCAATCTTCATCGGCAACAGTAGGTATTTTACAAGGATTATATGCAGAAGGGTTGATTCCTTTACAAGGTGCACTTCCAGTATTGTTTGGGGATAATATAGGGACAACGATTACTGCTGTCTTAGCTGCTCTTGGTGCTTCAATTGTAGCTCGACGTGCTGCAGCTTCCCATGTAATTTTCAACTTAATTGGTACAATCATATTCCTATTGATCTTACCGTTATTTACAAATTATGTTGAATGGATTTCAGGCGTTTTAGAACTTGAAGATAAAATGCAAATTGCCTTTGCTCACGGTACATTTAACGTGATTAATACAATCATTCAACTTCCATTCGTTGGTGTGCTAGCATATATTGTGACAAAACTTGTTCCTGGTGAGGACAAGACAGTAGAGTATGCACCAAAACATTTAGATAAATCATTAATTGAACAATCTCCATCTATTGCTTTAGGACAAGCAAAGGAAGAGGTTGTGCGGATGGGTGAATTTGCCGTAAAAGGTCTTCAAGAGTCAATGGATTTCTTGTTCACAAGTGATACAAAGCATGTTGGAATGACGGTTCAACTAGAAGAGGCTATTAATAATTTAGATCGAATTACGACTGATTATCTCGTAGAGTTATCTAAAGAATCCCTTTCTGAACATGACTCGAAGGTACACCATTCATTACTTGAAAATATTCGGGATATTGAGCGAGTAGGGGATCATTTTGAAAACATTGTGGAACTTATTCAAACTAGAGAAATGAATCGTGTGAAGTTTAGTGATGATGCAAATCAAGAGTTAAAAGAAATGTTTGAGCTCGTATTAGATACGGTAAGTTTATCGGTATTAGCTTTAGATAAACAAAGTAAAGAATTTGCAAGAGAAGTAATAAGTAAAGAAGATCGTATCGATGAATTAGAACGGGTGTTACGTAAACGCCATATCCATCGATTAAATCGAGGCGAATGTTCCGCTTCAGCAGGTATTATTTACGCCGATATTGTAAGTAACTTAGAACGTGTTGGTGATCATGCCGTTAATATTGCTGAAACGATTTTAGAAGATAATCATCATATGATGTAGTTTCGAATAAAAAAGCGTCTAAACCGAAGTAAAGGTTTAGACGCTTTTTGATATTCCGCAATTTTATGACATTTTATTTTTCTACAAAAATTTATAAACGAAATTTGACAACTTTGTTATAGTAGATATAGGCTTTTTAATTATGTATAGGAGCGGTGATGAAAATGGCGAAAGGAAAACTAGTCAAAACTAACGCAGTTCGTTTATTGGATCAACAAAAAATCTCTTATAACTTAATTGAATATGATGTAGACGATCATATCGATGGTGTGAGTGTAGCAAAGAAAGTTGGATTTCCAGTTTCCCATGTGTTTAAAACTTTAGTTACGACAGCGGGAAGTGGGAAGTTTTTTGTTTTTGTCATTCCTGTATCCGAAGAACTCGATTTAAAAGGATGCGCAAAGATCTCAGGCGTTAAAAAATTAGAAATGCTACATGTGAAGGATTTGTTAGCAACAACTGGTTATGTTCGCGGTGGATGTTCACCTATTGGCATGAAAAAGTTATTTCCAACGTTTATAGATGAGTCTGTCAATCATCTTGAGTATATCGTAGTCAGCGCGGGGAAAATTGGTATGCAGATTAAATTACATCCTCAACATTTAATCAGCGTAACAAATGCACGCGTTGCGAAATTGACAGTATCATAGTTGTTTATTAATAGAAAGAAGGCTTAAAATTGGGAAGAGAATTAAAGTGGAAATGGCTGTTCTTCTTCATTGGGCTCATGGTGATGTCCCTTGGTGTCTCAATGATTATTAAAGGAAAAGCAGTTGGGGTAAGCTCATGGGATGTATTACATGTAGCATTATTTCATCATTTCGGGTTAACTGTTGGATCGTGGTCTATTTTAACGGGAATTGTAATTGTTGGATTAACTTCCCTTTATTTAAAAGAGTGGCCTAAACTAGCAACTATTATCAATATGTTACTATGTGGAACTTTTATTGACTTTTTTAATTGGATTTTACCAAATTCAACTGGATTAATAGTTGATTATATATATTTCTTGTTAGGTGTCATCGTTTTAGGGATAGGTTGTGCACTCTATATTTCTCCTAATCTTGGGGCTGGACCAAGGGATACATTGATGATCATTATTTCTGAAAAGTTTTCTTTATCTATCGGAAGTGCTCGATTATTGATGGAAGCATTAATTGCTTGTATCGGCTGGTTGTTAGGTGGCCCTATCGGATTAGGTACAATTATTATTGCTTTTTTTACAGGGTATATTGTGCAGTCGGCGCTCCCTTTTTTCCGAAACATGCTCCATACTAAATTAAATGAATCACTTACTGACAACGTTTTCCCTAGTCGGAAAACAGATAAACTCGCAAAAGAATCGTAGCTTTTGCGAGTTTTTTTGATATTGAATGGAATCTTTGAACAGATACAGTTACACTAAAGGGAGGGTGACTAAAATCAATCCCTCATGTAGAAAAATCCTTTGAATATGCTAAAATCTAACTAACTGAAGTAAAAGGGGATGAAATTCATGTCTAAAATTTTAGATGCATTTCTGAATGAAAATTTAGAAGCTTTACGAGACCAAGGGCTATATAACGAAATTGATGCCGTTGAAGGCGCTAATGGCCCAATGATTCAAGTAAATGGGAAACAATTAATTAACTTATCTTCAAACAACTATTTAGGCTTAGCAACAAATGAAGAATTAAAACAAGTAGCAAAGAAAGCTATTGATAAATATGGTGTAGGAGCAGGAGCTGTTCGTACAATCAATGGTACGATGGACCTTCATGTACTTTTAGAAGAAAAGCTTGCTGAATTTAAAGGAACAGAAAGTGCCATATCGTACCAATCCGGATTTAACTGTAATATGGCCGCTATTTCAGCGGTAATGGATAAAAACGATGCGATTCTTTCTGATCAATTAAACCATGCATCCATTATTGATGGTTGTAGGCTTTCAAAGGCAAAAATTATTGCTTATAATCATTCGGACATGGATGACCTTCGTGCAAAGGCAAAAGAAGCGAAAGAATCCGGTTTGTATAATAAAATTATGGTCATTACAGATGGTGTATTTTCGATGGATGGCGACATTGCTAAACTTCCAGAAATCGTTGAAATTGCAAAAGAGTTCGACTTAATTACTTATGTAGATGATGCTCATGGTTCAGGTGTAACAGGTAAAGGAAAAGGAACTGTAAAACATTTTGGACTGGAAAAAGAAATCGACTTCCAAATCGGTACTCTTTCGAAAGCGATTGGGGTAGTAGGTGGTTATGTGGCAGGGAAGAAAAAATTAATTGATTGGTTAAAAGTTCGTTCCCGTCCATTCCTATTTTCAACAGCTGTAACACCTGGCGATGTAGCAGCAATTACGCGTGCATTGCAAATGATTATGGATTCAACCGAATTGCACGACAAACTTTGGGAAAATGGCGACTACCTAAAAGCAGGCTTGAAAAAGCTAGGATTTAACATCGGTGCGTCAGAAACACCGATCACTCCATGTATTATTGGAGATGAAAAATTAACGCAACAATTTTCAAAGCGTCTTGTAGAAGAAGGGGTTTATGCAAAAGCAATCGTATTCCCAACTGTACCGAAAGGAACTGGTAGGGTACGTAATATGCCAACAGCTGCTCACACAAAAGAAATGCTTGACAACGCACTTGCGATCTATGAAAAAGTAGGCCGTGAATTAGGCGTAATTTAAAGATTGAGGTACCTAGTGAACGAAAACTAGGTACCTTTTTTAGGCTGGCGACATAAAAATAAGGTTAACAAATCGATGGAAGGATGAAGTTTTGACTGGGACAATAACATACTTTTTCGGGCAAGCAATGACTGGGCAAGGCATGAAACATTTATATAAAGAATTAATGAGCACAGAAGCAAACACAGTGTATCTTCTAAAAGGAGCACATAGTTTTAAAATATCTGATTTGCTTGGGAAACTTGCAAATCATTACAGTAACAAAGGAGTAGACGTTGAATACTTCCTTGATCTGCTTTTTGAAAATACCCTCGAGGCAATATTTGTAAAAAAACCATACAACATTCTTTACCTCCAAGCTACCAACCCATCTGTTGAACCTATAGTATTAGGAAAAAGAGATAAAGTCATTTCATTATATGATTGTCTAGATGAGCAGAAGCTTATTTTACATGGTGAGCAACTTGAGCAATTATATGAAACAAAAACAAATTATTATCAAAAATGCTTTTCTGCTTTAGCTAATGCGATTAAAATTCATGATGATTGGGAAGTAGAAACGAGAAGATATATGAACTGGCAAGGGCTAGATAAACAATTTGATGAACTAAAAAACGTTCTTTTTGGGGACGAAAAACAAGCTAAAATGGCAAAAACAACTCACCGTCTCCTTGGAACATTAACACCTGAAGGGGCACGAGATACGGTTCAAAGCATAACGCAAAATCTTGAAAGAAGGCTGTTTATAAAAGGTTACCCAGGCACTGGAAAGTCATCGATGATGAAAAAACTTGCCGACGAAGCTGCTTCAAGAGGATATGATGTGCAAATGGTATGGTGTGGCCTTGATTCAAATTCAGTTGATATGGTGATTTTACCAGAGCTAAATTTTTGTATTTTTGACAGCACTGAACCACATGTTTATTTCCCTGATGAAAGTCGAGTAGGGGATGAAATCTTTGACATTGCTCAGCATTGTCATCCAACAGAGGTTGAAGAGAACAATATACAAAAGATTGTTGCAAAATATAAATCAGCTATTTCTGATGCGACAGTTAATGCCAATTTGTATGCTCAGGAAGAGAGAAAAGTACGAGAGATAATAGATCAAGCAATCAATTTAGAAGAATTCGATAAACGGACAGAGGGATTATTTATATAAGCAACTAATTAGTTTTTACTTAAATTATATAGGGGTTTTAAATTGGGGCGTCCAAAAAGGAAAAGTTAATAGACGGCCCAGCCCCTATTCTGCTTTGCTCCTGCGGTACTTCGTAGCCTTATCGAAAAGAGCTTCAAATTCCTTATAAAATAACGACTTTGCTTCTTTTTTTACTATATGGGTAGAAATTTTTTTATTTTAGTTAAAATTATAAAAATAGTTTATTATTTTATGAATCTAACAATTTCTCTGTATTTATTGACAATACAGAGATTTCAATGTATTTTGATAAAATATAGAAATTTAGTTGGTATTAACTAAATGCTAACCAGTGAGGAGAAGTGCATGCTAGAGTTTCAAAATATTACGAAAATATATGAATCTAAAAAGAAACAAATAGTCGGTGTAGATAACGTCTCTCTAACGATTAATAAAGGCGATATTTTTGGTATCGTTGGTTATTCAGGTGCAGGGAAAAGTTCATTGCTTCGCTGTGTCAATCTTTTAGAAAGACCGACTAGTGGGAAGATACTTGTAGATGGTATCGATTTAACAAAACTGCCCGGTAGTAAATTGCGGATTGCCCGATTGAAAATTGGGATGATTTTCCAACATTTTTATTTAATTAGTCAAAAGACCGTTGGAGAGAACATTGCATTTGCTTTACGTGCAGCAAAGACTCCTAAAAATAAAATCCCGACAAAAGTTACGGAATTACTAGAAATGGTAGGGTTAACGGACAAACGAGATGTATATCCTGGGCAACTTAGTGGTGGTCAGAAGCAACGAGTTGGAATTGCTCGTGCCCTTGCCAACAATCCCTCCATTTTACTTTGCGATGAAGCAACTTCTGCACTGGATCCGAAAACGACCCTTTCCATATTAAAGTTGTTAAAAGAAATTAATCAACGATTGGGCATTACGATTGTATTAATTACTCACGAAATGGATGTTGTTAAGGAAATTTGTAATCGAATGGCGATTATGCAGGATGGTCGGGTTATTGAAGAAGGGGAAGTGTATGATATCTTCGCAGAACCAAAGGAGCCTTTAACGAAGGAATTTATTAATAGTGTCGTATCTTTTGAGATTCCAAATGAAATCTTAAAAGAAGTAAATGGACAAGTGATAAAAATTTTGTTTAAAGGTGATGTCGCAGGAGAAGGTGTTATTTCAGATACGATGCAACGTTTTGATGTGAAAGGGAACTTTTTACATGGCACGATTGAATATATTCAAGAACGTCCACTTGGGATTTTTATCATGGAATTACAAGGTGAAACAGCCGCTGTTAATGAGGCCAAGCATTATATGGAACAACGAGGCGCGCTAGTGGAGGTGATTGAACATGTTTGATTTTCCGTATTTTATTAGTATGTTGCCAGATATTTGGAAAGCCTTTACTGAAACGCTAATTATGATAGGAATCTCCCTTTCAATTTCCCTCATCATTGGATTACCCCTTGGTGTATTGTTGTTTGTTACAGATAAAGGGTTATTTTGGGAAAATCGATTTGTCAAAAGTATTTTCGGATTTGCAGTGAATATTATTAGGTCGATACCTTTTATTATTTTACTCGTTGCGTTATTTCCATTAACGAAATTACTAGTAGGAAGTACAATTGGCCCTGTTGCGGCAAGTGTATCCCTTTCGGTAGCAGCGATTCCTTATTTTGCCCGTTTAGTTGAATCGTCATTAAGAGATATCGATAAAGGGGTAATTGAAGCAACAATCGCAGTGGGAGCTACACCGTGGATGATTATAACAGATGTCCTTATTCCAGAGGCGAAATCAACGATTATTCGCGGGATTACTTTAACCGTTATTAGTTTAGTTGCTTACTCTGCGATGGCAGGAACAATTGGTGGAGGTGGTATCGGTGATTTAGCGATTCGGTTCGGCTATTACCGTTATGACGATACAATTATGATTTCAACTGTGGTCATTTTAATTATTTTCGTACAACTCATTCAATTAATTGGCGAACAGATTGCAAAATCAATCGATAAACGATAAGGAGAGATAGATGTGAAAAAGTATTTATTAACATTTTTAACCCTTGCATTAGCGATAATACTTGCGGCATGTGGTGGAAACGATGAAGGGACTTCATCGAACGAAGGTGGAGAAAGCAAAGAGATTAAATTGGGGGCTACGGCAGGTCCTTATAGTGACATGTTAACAAAAGCAATTATTCCCCAATTAGAGGAAAAAGGTTACAAAGTGGAACTAGTTGAATTTAGTGATTATGTTCAACCAAATAATGCTTTAAACAATGGGGATATTGATGCGAATCTTTTCCAACATTCCATTTACTTAGAAACTTTTGAACAGCAAAATGATATGGATTTAGAAGCATTAATTTCAGTACCTACAGCACCAATGGGCTTCTTCTCCGAAAAGTATAAATCTGTGGAGGAAATTGAAGACGGGGCAACAGTTGCGATTGCAAACGACCCATCTAACGCTGCTCGTACCCTTTTAACATTACAGGCTCAGGGACTTATTGAAATTGATCCCAATATTGACGAGTTAACGGCTTCAGAAAAAGATATCGTAAAAAATGATAAAAACTTAGTGTTCCAACCAGTAGAGGCAGGTTCCCTTCCGCGTCAAATTGAAAATGCGGACGTAGCCGGTGTACCTGGTAACTTTGCCCTAGCTGCAGGATTAGATTTAATGAATGCGGTATTTTTAGAAGATATGAATGAAAAGTATCGTAATGTTGTTGCTATTAAAGCAGAAAATAAAGATAGTCAGTTAGCAAAAGATTTAGTTGAAATTATTGAATCAGTTGAATATGAAGAAGTAATTGATAAAGACTTCCAAGGTTTTAGTAAACCAGAGTGGATGGTTAATCGCTAATAGATAAAAAAGGTTAAGGCGTTTGAATAAACGCTTTAACCTTTTCTTTTTTATTATTTTAAGTTCAATTTGATTTCGTTATTGAAATCGGTTCGCCTTTAAATAAACCTAACGCTTCGATACGACTTATCGCTTCTTTTAACCGACTTTCATCTACTAATAAGCCGACTCGAATGTAACCTTCTCCATACTCACCGAAGCCGTTACCAGCCGCAACTGCTACGTTTGCTTTTTCAAGTAAAAGATCGGCAAATTGTTCACTCGTATAGCCTTCAGGAACTTTTAACCATGCAAAAAATGAACCTTTTGGCGCCACTACGTCCCAACCAATGCGATGGGCTTCTTCAATGAAAACATTACGTCTTCTTTCGTAAATGGCAAGTTGTTCTTCTACACAATGCTGATCTTCGTTTAGAGCGGCAATTGCGGCATGTTGAATAGCAGGGAAGATGCTACAGAATAGATGATCTTGAATTAAGTTTAAAGCGGCAATAATATCTGCGTTACCTACTGCAAATCCAACCCGCCAACCGGCCATATTGTACGTTTTAGATAGCGTGTAAAGTTCAACTCCAACTTCTTTAGCTCCTTCTATTTGGAGGAAACTCGGAGGACGTTCACCATCAAATCCAAGGGCACCGTAAGCAAAATCGTGAACAACGGCTACATCATTTTGCTTTGCAAAGTCAACCGTTTGTTGGAAAAACTCAAGAGTGGCAGTGGCGCCAGTTGGATTATTTGGATAATTTAAATACATTAATTTTGCTCTTTGTTTTATTTCATCAGATAATGATTCATAATCTGGTAAAAAGTCGTTATCCTCGGTCAGCGGAAGCGTATCGTAATGGACATCACCAAGGACAACTCCTGATAAATAATCGGGATAACCCGGATCAGGAAGAAGCATATAATCTCCAGGATTTAGAACAGCGATCGGCAACTCAACTAAGCCAATTTTAGAACCACCTAGTATGGCAACTTCACGGTTTGGATCGATATCGACACCGTATTCCCGTTTATAAAAATTGGCAGCTGCTTCCTTTAATTGTTGAATTCCTTGGAAAGGCGAGTACTTATGGGTTTGAGGGTCTTCTGCTGCCAATTGCAGTGCACTCACAATATGTGGTGGTGTTGGGCGGTCTGGATTTCCCTGTCCTAAATTGATAACATCTCGACCTTCTGCAATCGCTGCATTAACCTTTTGTACAAGGGATGCAAAAAATTGAGTAGGGAGTTTTTGCAGTTTATTAGATAATTTCATTATTCATTCCTCTTCTTCCCATTTTATTCTTTTTCTTAAACTAACTACATAGTATAATCGCTATACTTTGTATCAAATTCAGAATATAATTACTATTAGATATGTAGGAATAATAGTACTTTTAAGTAAAAATGTCTAGGGGGTTATCGCAATGAAAATCGGATGTATTCAGCTAAATGTTAGATTTGGAAAAGTAGATGAAAATTTCGAACGTGCTGAAAAATTTATTCGCGAAGCAGCAAGTAAAGGTGCGGAAATTGTTATTTTACCTGAAATGTGGAATACAGGTTATGCATTAGAAAAATTAGGTGAAATAGCTGATCACGAAGGTATTCGTACAAAGGCGTTTTTACAAAGCTTATCAACGGAACTAGGCATGCATATTGTTGGTGGTTCAGTAGCAACAGAGCGTGACGGTAAGTTTTATAATACGATGTATGTTTATAACCATAATGGCGAGCTTGTGAGCGAATATAATAAAGCCCATTTATTTAGATTGATGAATGAAGAAAAATATTTAGAATCAGGTAATGAAATGAATCTTTTTAGTTTAGGAGAATTAGAAGCTGGTGGTGTCATTTGCTATGATATTCGATTCCCTGAATGGTTGCGTGCCCATGCATTAGCGGGGGCAAAAGTGTTATTTGTTTCTGCCCAATGGCCAACCCCTCGTATTGATCATTGGAAAACACTATTACAGGCGAGAGCAATTGAAAACCAATGTTTTGTCGTTGCAGTAAATCGTATCTCCCATAAAGTTGAAAATTATAACGGACAATCGATGATCATCGAACCGTGGGGAGAAGTATTATGGACAGGGGCAGAGGATGAAGAACTTGCTATTATTGATGTAGATTTTTCAAAAGTAGATGAAGTTCGTAGTCGCATTCCTGTTTATGACGATCGCCGTCCTGGTCTGTATAGTGGAGTAGTAGAGGAGTAAATTTAACATTTACAAATTCTTAACTTTCATTTATGCAACAATTTTAAGATTTTACATAAGCTATAGCAGACCTCTCGGGGCTTTCGAGCTTTGGGGGGTTTTATACATTCTATTGACCATATTTTTTGATTTCCAATTTATATTGAATTTTATAAATTTCGGTAATATGGTAAGGTGGTAATAGATTCGTTCAAAAGCTTTTTAAAATATGTAGAAATATACTATAGAAGTAATTGTAGGGGGGATTATATGAAAAATAAAAAATGGATTGTCATATTATCTATTGTACTTGTTGTTTTACTAGCAGGTGGTTCCGTCTTTGGTTATTCCCAATGGCAATCGGCCAAAAAGGAAGAACGATTAAAGGATGCGGCAAAGGCTTGGGTTTCAGCCATTGAGAAACAATCCTTTGATAAAATACCGAGTCTTGTGACATCCGATTCTCTTAAAGCTGCAGGTTATACAAAGGAAACCGTTGTTGAGAAATATGATGCTATTTATGGTGGTATTGGTGTTTCCAATATGAAGATTGATTATGAAATATCAGAAGATCATACATTAAGTTATACTGCTACTTTTGATACTGTCCTAGGTACTATTTCATCGATTCCTTATAAAACAAAGCTGGTTGAAGATGGGGATACTTATAAAATTGACTGGACTGCAGAATTAATTTTCCCTGGCATGCTTTCAGACGATAAAATTCGCTACACAGTGGATGAAGCCCAACGAGGAAGTATTATTGACCGCAATGGAAAACCTCTTGCCTTTAATACAACAACTTATCAGGCTGGAGTTGTACCTCAAAATTTAGGCGAAGGACAAGCAAGGACTTCTAAAATTGCTAATATTGCGAAACAGTTAGGCATATCGGCTGAATTTATCGAAGAACAGTTATCCCAAAGTTGGGTACAGCCGGACTATTTTGTTCCACTCAAAACATTAGCCTATGGAACGGAAGCGACAGTTATTGATGGCGTATCATATCAAGAAGTACAAACCCGTGCATATCCACTAGCGGATGCTGCAGCCCAATTAACGGGCTATGTTGGTGAAGTAACTGCGGAAGATATTGAAAAGGACCCGACATTACAATCGGGTGATATTATCGGAAGAAGCGGTCTCGAGCTAACATTTAACGATGAACTCCGTGGAGAAAACGGTGGAGAAATTTATATTGAAACAGCAAATGGTGAAAAACGCGCAACGATTCAACAAGTGGAAAAAAAGGATGGACAAGACATTCAAGTAACTGTTGATGCACAAGTGCAACAAGTAGCTTTTGATTCGTTGGAAAACGCGGCCGGTTCTACAGTTGTAATGGAGCCGAAATCCGGTAACTTATTAGCCCTTGTTAGTAAACCTTCTTTTGATCCGAATTTATTTGTCGTAGGTATTACGCAAGATCAATACGATGTGTACAACAATGATGAAAATAAACCGTTTATTAGCCGTTTTTCAACACGTTATGCACCTGGTTCAACCTTTAAACCAATTACTGCTTCTATTGGGTTAGAGGCTGGTGTTACTACTGTTGATAAAACTCGCGAAATATCTGGTTTGCAATGGCAAAAAGATGACTCATGGGGGAACTATAAAATTTCCCGTGTGACGGAAACAGATGTAGTCAATTTAGAAACAGCACTTGTGAAATCAGATAATATTTACTTTGCCCAAGAAGTATTGGAAATGGGAGAAGACACGTTCCGTGAAGGGTTAAATAAGCTTACTTTTGGTGAAAATTATGACCTTCCGTTAACAATGGAACCTGCTCAAATTTCCAACGAAAAGTCGTTTGGTTCCGAAATTTTACTTGCGGATACTGCTTATGGACAAGGTCAATTATTAATGTCTCCTATTCAAATGGCAGCAAACTATTCCGTTTTTGCTAATGATGGCGTATTAACTTATCCGAAGCTATTAGTAGATGCTGAAAGTAAAACGAAGGAAGTTTTTGCAAAAGAAACCGTAGATACAATTAAACCAATGCTTATGAAAGTCGTTACATCTTCTGAAGGGACGGCAAATAGTCTAAAAGGTGTAGGTAATCTTGCTGCTAAAACTGGTACAGCAGAGTTAAAAGGTTCGCAAGGAGAACGTGGAGTAGAAAATAGCTTAATATTTGCCTTTGATGCGAATGATTCAAGTTACTTAACGGTTTCGATTGTAGAAAATCATCGGGAAGTAGAAAAAACAGCAACGGAACTCATTAAACCAGTCATTCAATTTTTAGAAAAAGTTCAATAATTTTTTAATGAAAGAGCCTAACTTTTGTTAGGTTCTTTTTTATTAATTCTTTTAAAACCACGTGCTCTGCACGTGTGAAAATATACTTTTAGAGTGGTAATGGAGATGGAATTAAAAACTCCTCTCGATATAATG